>DASTZZ010000045.1 GCA_035764005.1 Terriglobales bacterium | reverse complement strand
CAACGGCAGCTCCCCAGTTCAATCCTCAGCGGCGCCGGTTACGCTGCCTCTAGCTACGCCCACTCTGCCAGAGAAAAAGCGAAAGCTTCGTTTTCCGCACGTCTGGCAGATAGCAGTGATGGCTACTGTTATGGCGATGGGCGTCGTTGTATGGCTAAGGCGAACCGAATACTTCTGGAAGAATCCACTTGCGAACGCGCGCTTTCAAACGATCACCAATTTTGAAGGAGTTGGCGACGCCGCTGCCCTTTCCCGCGATGGCCACTTTGTGGCGTTCCTTTCGAAACGTGATGGACAAACCGACGTGTGGCTGACTCAGGTTGGCTCCGGAGAATTCCATAACCTGACGCACGGCAGCCTGCCAGGTCTTTCGAATCCATTGATCCGTAATCCCGCGTTTTCACCTGATGGATCTCTGGTCACCTTTTGGTCGCGGACGCAAAACAGCTCCGGCCAGGGTGACATCAATATCTGGGCGATGCCGACCCTGGGCGGAGAACCAAAGCTCTATCTGCAAAATGTTGGTGAGTTCGACTGGTCACGAGACGGCTCGCGGCTTGCATATCACACGCCCGGTCCTGGCGATCCCCTGTATGTCTCCAGCACGGGAAATCGGACGGACGCTCGGCAGATTCTTAGCGCACCTGCAGGCCAGCACTGTCACTTCCCGTTATGGTCTCCCGATTCGAAGTTCATCTACTTCGTACAGGGATCTCTCCCCGATGAGCTCGATATCTGGCGCATTCCAAGTGAAGGTGGAAATCCGGAACGAATCACTTTCCACAATGGGCGGGTAACTCATCCAGTCTTCCTGAACCGCAACACAATTGCCTATCTCACAACCGATGCCGATGGCTCGGGTCCATGGATTTATAGCGTAAACGTCGAGCGTCGCATCTCTCATCGCCTTACATTCGGACCTGAACGATACACCTCGCTGGCGGCTTCTGCAGATGGTCGGCGTCTGGTCGCGACTTTGGCAACTCCGATAAAAAGTCTGTGGCATATGGATCTCGCCGACCGGAACAAGAGCAATCCCGCCGCGATCTCGCTAAGGACGAGTACCGGATTCTCGCCGCGGCTTGGACCTAACTATCTCCTGTATGTGTCAGTGACGGGAGCGCGTGAGAGCATCTGGAAAATCGCGAACGGCACCACGACCGAATTGTGGAGCGGAGAAGATGCGGCCAGCGTTGGCGGGCCTGCAATCTCGCCCGACGGTGATACCGTGGCATTCGCCGTAAAACAGAGAGGTCGGACTCTTCTGTACGTGATGCAGGCGGATGGCACCGGAGCGCGGGTTACCTCCGATTCCCTGGAGCTTGTAGGAGACCCTGCGTGGACGCCTGACGGCAAGTCCATCACCGTTGCCGCAAACGATGATGGGGTTCCGCATATATTCAGAATTCCCGTGGACCGTCGCGGTGCAACTCCGTTTGTACACGAGTACTCCTTGAACCCAACCTGGTCTCCCGATGGGAACTTTGTCGTGTACTCAGGGCCCGACATAGGCACAACATTTTCTATCGAAGCAGCCAATTCAGACGCTTCGCCACATCCGCTGCCTCCCCTCAAGCTTGCTCGCGGCGCTCGACACATCGCCTTCCTCGCCGACGGCCAATCGATTGTGCTGCTTCGCGGCGATCTTCAGCACAAGGATTTGTGGGAAATAGATTTGAAGACTGGCTCGGAGCGACAACTAACCAGGCTCGCTCCCGATTTCGATGTACAAGACTTTGATATCTCTCCCAGTGGAGGGGAGGCTGTACTTGAACGCGTACAAGAGCGTTCCGATGTCGTCCTGCTGGATCTGCCGCAAAGATAGCTCCAAGCTCAGAAACTATTTCCTCAGGCATCAAGTGTACTGAGCGAAGTCCGCATCAAACGTCTGTTCCTGTACTCTAGCTGCGATGATCACCGACTGCCACGTTCACATCCAGCCTGTTGAGATGTTTAAGCCCGAAGCTCTGGCGGCGATGAAGAAGAAACGCGCGAATTTCGATGAGGTGACCGAGTTTTGCCGTTCTCCAAAAAAGTTTCTGCAGTATCTCGACCGCATCGGCATAGATCGTGCCGCACTGATCAACTATGTCGCGCCGGAAGTGATTGGCTTCACTCCGGAGGTGAACGAGTTCATTGCGAAATACGTGGAGGTGGATCCGAAGCGTTTGATCCCCTGCGGCAGCGTTCACCCGCGGCACACTTCCAACGTGCAGCGCGACATGGAGCACCTCGTCCGCCTTGGCATTCGCATGATTAAGGTGCATCCGCCGCATCAGTTGCTCTATCCGAACGACTACCTGAACGGAGTCAAGGAACTGGAGATCATCTATCGAATTGCCGAAGAGAACGGCATTCCTGTGATGGTGCACACAGGAACGTCAATTTTTCCCGGAGCCAGGAACAAGTTCGGCGATCCCATCTACGTGGATGATGTTGCCGTCGATTTTCCCAAATTGAAAATCCTGCTGGCACATGGTGGGCGGCCCTTATGGATGAATACTGCATTCTTCCTGGTGCGGCGCCATCCAAACGTGTTCCTCGACATCAGCGGCATACCTCCCAAGAGCCTGCTGACGTATTTCCCTCGACTCGAAGAAATCGCAGGCAAGACGCTCTTCGGGACAGACTGGCCCGGACCCGGAGTGCCCGAGATCGAGCGCAATCTACAAGACGTTCGATCGCTTTCAATCAGCGAAGCAGCAAAACAACAGATTCTAAGCAAAACGGCATTGTCTATCTGGCCTGCTTAGGGAAGAACCCCGAGGTCACAAACAACCTCTGTGACCTCGGGGTTGCCTCCGTGACCTTCGTGTTCGCTCTGCTCCATTGAGTTTGCCCGCGTCTATAAACTTCGTTTATAAAAGAAGGTTGCTCTCTTCACGATGCGGCTCACTGAGACAGTGGCTTGCGTTCTGCTCGGGTGGAGAGCCTCTTCGAGGTTTCCATGTCCACCACGCCAGCAACAAAAGGTCTAGAGGGAGTCGTAGCTGCGAATTCGAGTATTTGTTTCATTGACGGCGATGAGGGCATTCTTGCTTATCGCGGCATCGACATCCACGACCTCGCCGACAATTCCACATTCGAAGAAGTTTGCTACCTGCTGTGGTTTGGTCAACTCCCGAAACGGGAAGAGCTGGAGCACCTCAAACACCGACTCGCTGAATCGCGTGTACTGGACCCCAAAATCATCGACATGATGCGAAACTTTCCGAAATCGGCAACCCCGATGGAAGTTCTGCGGACAACGGTGTCTGCGCTATCATTTTACGATCCCGACGAAAAAGCCGTCGATCATGACTCGAACGTACGGAAGTCATACGCGCTGACCTCACAAATCGCGATGATTGTTGCGATTTACGATCGCATCCGCAAGGGCAAGAAGATCGTTGCGCCTGACCCGAAGCTCTCGCATGCCGCCAACTTCCTACTGCTGCTCAACGGTGAAAAGCCTTCTCCAACCGCCGAAAAGGCCCTTGACATAGCTCTTATTCTTCATGCTGATCACGAACTGAATGCCTCTACCTTCGCCGCTCGTGTGACTGCCGCCACTCTCTCCGACATGCACTCCGCTATCACCAGCGCGATCGGAGCTCTCAAGGGCCCGCTTCATGGAGGAGCCAACGAGCAGGTCATGCGCATGCTGTTCAATCTCGACAAAGCGGGCAAAGATCCGGTCGATCATGTGAAGAGCATGCTTGCCGATCGGAAGAAGATTCCTGGCTTCGGCCACCGCGTGTACACGACCGAAGATCCCCGGGCTACGCACCTGCGCAAAATGTCGGAGGACCTGGGTCGATCAAGCGGCAATCCGAAGTGGTTCGATATGTCGCGGAAGATCGAGAAGTTCATCAATGCCGAAAAGAAGCTCAATGCCAACGTTGATTTCTATTCCGCATCTACCTACACAGCATTAGGTCTCGACATCGATTTATTCACGCCGATCTTCGCCACATCGCGCATCGCCGGATGGACCGCGCACGTCATCGAGCAGCTCGACGACAATCGCCTGATTCGACCGCGCGCCGAGTACGTGGGGCCGCAGTACCCCAATCGCTACGTGCCCATAGACCAGCGATAAACCCCGGTTAACCACAGAGAACACAGAGGGGCACAGAGGATCAAACGGTCTGATTTGCTAATTCCTCTGTGTCTTCTGTGGTTAAGCTCGGCTTTTTGCCGAAATGCTCAACTACAGCGCAGATTCCTCTGCTATCATGCGCTTCGTTATGGCGGAGCCCGCGATAAAGGAAAGCCATCAGAAAACGTCGTTTCGTGTTCGCGATTACATGACCAGCACGGTCACGAGCCTCACCGTCGATGCGCGTCTGCTGGATGCGGCACTGCTGATTCGCCGCACGGGAAAGCGGCACGTGCCGGTGGTGTCGGCGGAAGGAAAAGTAGTTGGGATAATCAGCGACCGCGACGTTTCGCGACTCGCCCCATCGGTTCTCTCGCCGCTCAGCTCCGAGGAGTACAACCGCATTTTCGAGGGGACGCCGGTCACATTGGCCATGACCAAAGACCCAGTCACGATTCATCCCGACGCTCCGGTACAGCAGGCCGTGCAGATCATGACGAGCAGGAAATTCTCATCTGTGCTGGTCACCGAAAGCGATGGAAAGCTGGTGGGCATCATTACCGTGACCGATCTGCTGAGCCTGCTTGGTGAACTACTCGGATCGTCAGCAGCGTGAGAGCTTCGTTACGCGCGAAGTTCGCGAAGAAAGGCACTACCGTCCGTCGCAGCGGAGGGGTTCGGCTTGATCTCGAAGCAAAGCACCCATCCCGGCAAGCCGCGACGATACTGACTCGCTTCAGCAATCGAACCGATTCTCTCCCCAGCTCACCGAAAAACGGGCGCAGCGTTCACTTCGGAATAATGAAAACAGGCCGAGCCGAGCCCCGGATCAGCTCAGCCTGTACCACAAACCAGATTAGGCAGTCTTCGCTAAGACACGTGCGGGCTCGGCAATGGACCTGACCTTCGATTCAGGCTTGTGCTCAGTGACAAGCTTCATCTGTTTCCAGTCGTAAGGAAATTCCTTTCCACAATCCAGGCACACAACATAGGTGCCCGTCACCTGCGCAGCTGGAGAACGACGAGAGCTGCGGGTCGTAAATGGGAAGCTATAGTTTCTGTGCCAGCAACCGAAGAGCATATTGACCAGACTCATCGAACACCCCTTGGGAAACTTCGGGAAAGAAGCATTTGCTGAAAATCTCTTTACAATCCAGCTTCTCTCCTCAACAGCATTAGATTCAGAAGAGCTGAATTTGGTTCCTTCGCATTCAGCTACTTTCTTTCATCAGCAAATTGTTTCACTCAATTGAACCCAGAGTAGCTGGAGAAGATGCTGTGGAGGCCCTAAGCCATTGAATCGGAATAACTTGACTGCGGAAGGAGCATGGACGCTCTGCTTCCGAGCGCCGAAATGGAACTGAATTTCTAATCTTTCAGGCGGCCAGGCGCTCAGAAAGGAACGCCATCGCCTCGCGCATGGTTTGATCAGCGTCGAGTCCGATCGGAAAAATTGGCTCCTGCATGCGCTTCCAAACGCCGTCCTGCTGAACGTATACGGAGACGTAAAAAGGAATGTCGGGATTCGAGTAGGAATGCCAAAGTTCGAGGCGGTACATTTGCTCGCGAATGACGACTACACCGGTCTTAATCAGCTCCCAGGCCTCGGTGATGCCGGGAAAATTGCGGAAGTCTTTCAGCGAATTGCAGTCCTCTGCCATCTCGATCCTCTTCTTTCCATTATGCCCTACCACTTGGATGAGAATGCAGGACTGCTCAGCTAAGGCAAAGTCGACTTCGCAGCAGATTTTTCGTCAGCCTTCGCGCTGCCAGCGCTCGACGAGTTTTCGCGATCGCTGCTCTTGAACTGCGTCCATGGCCCGGCTTTCATGTCATGAAGAAATGGAGCCATCCAGGCGTACTCGGGATGCTGACCGAGGAAATCCTTGGCGTGAAAATCCTCGCCGCAGGGGTGTCCTGCGCGTGCAACCAGCTCCATTCCCGCCGCCATGTCGCTGTCGGTGGCTTTGCCCTGGACTGCTCCGCCGGGAAAATACGGATTCCATCCCCAAACTTCAATTCCACGAGCGCTCACGTCGGCATGTCCGCAGAGAGTGCGCTCGTCGGGCTGCTCCTTTTTGTCATAAGCGTCGTAATGATCGGAGAGGAACTGCTGCGCCATTGAGACGTCGATCTTGCCTTTGTTCTGCTGCATCACTTCTTCCCAGCGGGTGTGGCGGGCGTTGGGAGAGGTCGCAGCATTATTCGGATCAAAATCAGTTTCTTCTTTGATCAGCTTGGAATCTCGGGGGAAGTTCGAACTGACGAAATATCCATTTTTTGAGCGCCATAGCGGCGTGTTCTTCAACCCCAACTCTAGATAAGCGATCTCATTGGTCTTGCGATCGCCGATGAGCCAATCGTTCGCATATCCACCGTTGTTCCCTTCCTTGATAATGCGCACATAATCGTCGATCGAGTTGGCGTACTGCATAGCTTTGCGCGAGCGTACAAATTCGGGAATGCCGTTAGGATCGAATCCTTCGAACTGCGTGATCGTGGTCTCGGTGATCATGATTCCCGCAGAGTTCACGCCAAAATCATCGTCGGAGGTGATCACGCCGGGAAAGCCATCCATCAGGATCTTGTTTCCCTTTTCGGGAGCGATGTCGAACATGATCACCCAGCGCTCGCCGTTCATGTAGTTCGTCCAGTTGTTGTGGGCGATCACGATCTTGCCGTCTTTCGTGTAGCTGCCGGTGGCAATGAAGGCGCTGCAGTTCCCGGGCGCGAACAACTTGGGAGCATTCAACAGAGCTTGCTTCTTGTTGAGCCAGGGAACGTAGTAGTCGGGCACTTCTTCAAAAGCATTCAGCGCCACAACGTCATAGACATCCAGTTTGCTGCCACGAGCTTTTAACCCATCGGCGATTCCCTGCAGTTCCTGCCGGTATTCGGCTTCGATATGCGGCCAAAGCACCTCGCGCGCCGTTTTGCGAAAGAACTCCCAATCGCGCTGGCTACTGTGGGTGTCAAAAAGCTTGACGGCGTTGAGCGCGTCTTCTATTTCAGGCGCGAGCAGATAACCGTGCTGATAGCCGACGTTGCTGGGAGAGCCTTCGAGATGCACGTAGATCCAGCCTCCGCGTTCAAAGCGGTAGGCGTTGCCCAAACGGGGATCTTTAGTGGAGGACTTGGCGAATGTAGCGACAGACAAACAAGTTACCGCCAGGCACAAAACAGCAAAGAAAGAACGACGCACGAGGTCTCCTGACCGCAGGAATAATCAGAATGCGCCAATCTTAGGTGCGCGAGCAGCCAGGGTCAAGATACGAGAGTGCCGAGCGACCGCTAATTACGGACCGCGTCACGGAAGCCTTCGTACTCTAAGCAGCGCGGCGATGCTGCCGGGTGGACGCTGCCTTTTTTGCCGCTGCGCTGCGCGATGACCGACTACGTCGTGCGGCAGCGCTCCGCGCCTGCTTCGATAAAGCACTGTGAGAAGCCGCTGAATGCGGCTCGCGCTTAAGTGCACGCTCGCGAGCCGTGGAACGCTTGTGCGACGTCTTTTGTGAGCCAACCGCGGCTTTGGCCAAATCGCGCTTCGCTTGCTTTCGCGTGCGCGACGACGTAGTTCCCGCTTTGGGAGCAGCCAGTTTGACTCCCGCTCGCCGGGCCTTCGACAGTCCAATCGCGATTGCCTGTTTTGTATTGCGTGCTCCGTGCTTCCCGCGGCGAATGTGTTCCATTTCTTCATGCACGAATTCGCCAGCCTGCGTACTCGGGGCTTTTCCTTCTTGTTTATCTTTCTTGGCGCGCTGCAGCGTAGTCTTCCAGGGCATGCTTCACCTCTACACAGCAACGATGCGGGTGAGCAGATTCTCGATGTCTCCGGAAAAGAAGAAGGCCCGGCGAGTGCCAGGCCTGCGTCAATCGACCATGTATTTATGCCAATGCGGCGTCTGATTTTGCACCGTAGGCTTGGTACCAGGGAGTGGCGGCTTTCAAACGTTCGTTCACATTCTCGATGTTTTTCACGCCCTCGTTATTCATCCAGTCTGCGAAAGCTTTTTCTCCCTGCTTCGCGAACACCGGTACGCCATCCGCCCACGTCGCGCGACCGCAGAGGACGCCGTTGAACTTCACTCCAGATTCGGCGGCAAGTTCCAGCGTCTCTGAGAACTCGCTGTTGCTGACACCGGCGGAAAGATAAATGAACGGCTTCTTTGATACGGCTGCTGATTTGCGGAACAACTCGATCGCTTCCTTCCGCGTGTAAGCCGAGCCTTTCCCAGCGTTGCTCTTCACGCCTTCGACAAACTTCATATTGATAGGAACTTCGGCCTTCATGACATCCACGCCGTACTGCTCCTTGGTGAACTCTTCCATGCTGCGGATCACGCTCTCCGGCTTGCGCTTCGCGTACTCGAGTCCCTTCTCGTCGCCGCCTTTGGGATCGTAGCCAACGAACTCCAGGAAGAATGGAATATCTTCGCCGCGGCACTCGTCTCCGATGCGCTCGACGAACGCGTGCTTTTCTTCGTTGACCTCTTTGGAGTCAAAGGGCGAGTAGTAGATCAAGACCTTAATGCAATCGGCGCCGGCAGCTTTCAATCGGCGCACCGACCAGAAGTTGAGAAGATCGGGAATGCGACCGGGACGAGTGTTGTCGTATCCGGTTTGCTCGTAGGCAAGCAGCAGGCCGGCTTTCTTGTTGCGCTTCTTGGCTGCCGGCAATCCAAATTCGGGATCGAGCAGGATGGCGCTGGCGTGCTTGGTGAGAACTTCGGTGACGATCGTCTTGAAGTCCTCCAGCATCTTGTCCGGCACATCAGGCACGCCTTTTTCCTTGGCGAGTGACTTCTTTAGCGATCCGCGCTGATCCATGGCAGCTGCCGCGATTACGCCGCGAGCGTCGGAGACCGCTTTCATTCCGGCGAGCTTTCCGGGAGTTAACTTCACAGGGGGAATCCTCCTTGGGATTTTTGAAATGTTGTCGAGACCGCTTCTTTGCAGGCTCAATCCAGGCCGAAGGCGTCGGCTGCTGGGATAAAGATGATGGCAATTCGATTGTAGCTTAGCCTCAACCCTGGTGCTACTGCGCCCGCTCCAGCGCAGCCGTCTGAAGCGCGAGAAGGTCAGTTATTCCCTGCTTGGCTACGCGAATCAACTCTGTGAGTTGAGAGTCAGCGAACGCAACTTGCTCGGCTGTTGCCTGGACTTCGACGAAGCGTCCCGATCCGGTCATAACCAGGTTCATGTCCACTTCGGCACGCGAGTCTTCTTCATACGCGAGGTCGAGCAGGATCGTGCCATCCACGATTCCTACGCTCGTAGCGGCAACGCTGTCCCTCAGCGGAGATTTCCTCAGCGTCCCCGCCGCGACCAGCCGGCGCACAGCCAACGCGAGCGCAACATACGCGCCGGTGATCGACGCTGTGCGCGTACCTCCATCGGCTTGAATCACATCGCAATCGATGAAGATGGTGCGCTCGCCCAATTGCGACAAGTCACAAATCGTGCGCAATGATCTTCCGATCAACCTCTGAATCTCGTGAGTTCGTCCACCGATTCGGCCTTTGCTGGATTCGCGCGGCGTACGGGTGAGCGTCGAACGCGGAAGCATTCCGTATTCGCTGGTGATCCAGCCCTTTCCCGAATTGCGAAGGAACCCTGGAACACTTTCTTCGATAGAAGCCGTACAAATCACGCGCGTGTGCCCAACCTCGATCAGTGCCGAACCCTCGGCCATGCCGATGTAGTCAGGGGTGATGCGCACCGGACGCATCTGCTCAGCCGTGCGATTGTCGCTGCGAAAAGCCATGGTTCGATTCTATTTGAGGATGGCGAGCATGAAGAATCGGGTCATCGGGTCATCGCGTCATCGGGTGAAGGAGAAGGAACAATCGGCAATAGATAGGTAGTAGGCGATAGGCTCCGAAGGAGTCCTGGTTTATCAGTCTGTAACCTATTGCTTATTGCTTTTTGCCTATTGCTGATTCGTCGTTGCGCACACCCACTTTGCCCGATGACCCGATCGTCCGATGACCCGATTCTTCATGGCCCATTCCGGTAATTCATTGACCTTACCCCTCAACCATCCTACGATTGCGAACACACCCTTCTGATGTCAGCCCCCACACGCCATACCGGAGGAATGCTCGGGCGTTACCGTCTGCTCGAGCAGATCGGCGCAGGAGGAATGGGCATCGTCTATCGTGCGCATGACGAGCGCCTGGGACGCGACGTCGCCATTAAGCTGCTTGCACCCGGCAGCATTCGCAGCATCGTAGCGCGTCACCGGGTACGGAACGAGGCGATCGCGCTGTCTCGCCTGAGCCATCCCAATATCGAGACTATTTTCGAATTTGACTCGCAGGATGATTGCGATTTTCTCGTCGTTGAACTAATCGAAGGTGTTTCGCTCGATGAACTGCTGAGTCGCGGCCCTCTGCCGCAAACTCTAGCTGTTTCCCTCACCATGCAGCTTCTGCGTGGGCTGGCGGCTGCTCATGAAAAAGGAATCATTCATCGCGATCTAAAACCTTCGAATCTGCGCCTCACCCACGAGAGCTTCTTGAAAATTCTCGATTTCGGCATAGCAGATTTAGGCGACGAGAAGTCCAAGCAGGCGCACGAACTTACAACTGAGACGCACAGCACGATTCTGACCGGCACGCTAGCCTACATGTCGCCGGAGCAGCTTCGCGGCACACAGCCGGATGCGCGAAGCGACATCTACGGCGCAGGACTGGTTCTATATCAGATGTGCGTAGGCCGCCCACCTTATAGCGAGACCGGCGCGCTGTTAATCGACGCCATCCTCAATCGTCCTGTCCCACCGCCGATCAAGTTCAATGCCGAGATCTGCCAGCCTTTGCAGGAGATCATCCTCAAGGCGCTGCAGAAAGATCCGAGGCAGCGCTACCAATCCGCCCGGGAGATGTTGCGTGATCTCGAAGTCCTCGATGACGCAGTCGCGAGGCGAGCAACGCGCCGTCTTAGACGAACCGTCACCGCCGGGATCGTAGTGTTGGTTCTGGGCGTGCTAATCGGGCTTGAAAACCGCCGGATCGTCGATTGGGTAGATTCCAGACTGCACCCTGTTCCAGCGAATAAGTACGTAGCAGTGATGCCCTTCCGAGGCATTGATAACGACGATCCCGCGTTCGATAAGGGACTCAGTGCAACTGTCGCTGCGAAGTTGATGGAAGCCACGTCGGCACAGCAGGTTCAGATCGTCTCCCCGCGAGAATTGATTTCTGAGCATGTTGCCGACGTGATGGATGCGCGCAAGAAACTGGGAGTAAACCTGGCAATCGAAGGAACGTTACAGCAGATTGAAAATAAGACAGTCATTCACCTTGAGTTGGTCGATGCCGCCACCCGCGGGTTGCTACGAGCGCGCGACATTAGTGTAAGCAGAGATCGTCCTTTTGCTCTGCAGGACGAAGTCGTAGACAGAACCGTGCAGATGCTGGAGATCGAAATTCACAAGAACATCGGCGCGGAAGGACACGGCACCACCAATCCTGAAGCTTTCAAGGCATACACGCGGGCGACTGGGTTTCTCCACGACGAGAGCCATCCCGAAGATTTGGACGGCGCCATTTCGCAGTTTCAGCAGGCACTTCGGCTCGATCCAGGCTACTCCGAAGCGTATGCCGGATTGGGAATTGCGTACATCGAGAAGTACCGCGACACTCGCGACTCACGATGGATGAAGCAGAGTGAAGACACCTGTCAGCGCGCGCTCGATCTTGATCCCCAGCGCGTCGAGGGAACCATCTGCCTGGGAACATTCTTTCTTAGGAGCGGACAGAATCAGCAGGCCGCGTCGAATTTCCGAGTGGCACTGGACAAAGATCCCACCAATGACGACGCCATCTTTGGACTCGCCACCGCCTACGAACGCCTCGAGGATCGCGCGCAGGCCGAAGACGCATACAAGAAAGAAATCCAGATCAGGCCAAACTACGAAATCGGTTACATGCGCCTGGGGACGTTTTACAGTCATCAGGGCCGCTATGCCGACGCTGGCGCTCAGTTCAGACGCGCAACCGAACTGAATTCGGAGGATCCCCGACCGTGGTCCAGATTGGGCGGCGCGTATTTCCTATCGGGTGAATATGACAAGGCCATCGCGGCGCTGCAGCACGCGATCGCTGGCCGCCCAACTTACGAGGCTTATTCCAATTTGGGTCTGGCGTATCTGGCTCTGCGGCGATTTCCCGACGCGATTGCTGCCTTCCAGCAGGCGGTTAGTCTCGGACCAAGCGAAATCCAACCGTATGGCAATTTAGGACGCGCATATTACTACTTCCCTCCAACCCACTCGCAAGCACGCGAGCCATTGCAGAAAGCTCTTCGCCTGACCCAAAAAGACCTTACTGTCAATCCAAATGACGCTGATGCCCGACTCTTAGCAGCCGAGTACTATTCCATGCTGAAGGACGATGACAAAGCTCGCCAGAATCTCGACATTGCCCTTCGCCTCCGTCCCAGCGATCCTGAAACTCTATACTTCGCCGCTATTGTGCACAGCCAAATGAGGGAGTATAACGAGGCTCTCAAGTGGCTCAAGCAAGCGATTGCTAAGGGCTACTCGACGGCCGAAATCTCTCGCGCCGTCGAATTTGACGAACTCCGGCACGACCCCCGGTTTACCAGGCTCCTGGGCTCTCAACCAAAATGATCTGGAGAGAACGATGAAGATCAGCAGATACGCTCTGGCCACTGCGGCCCTGATTGCGTTGTTAGTTGTGCAGCTCGGATGCGAACGGCAAAATCGCGGCGGTGAAGGCGCAGAGTCGAAGCAGCAGCTACGGCACAATCGCAGCCATCCGAATTACCTTGAGTGCGATTTTTACGACACTTCGAAAAAATTCTGTCTGGTAACGTTGAGCACAGTTGACTATTACGGCGGAAGGAAACACGATCCCATTTGGCTCGCCCCAGGCACAAAAGTGGTGTGGATCGCAGATACCGATGATAAATTTACTGTCGCCGCTCCAACCGAAGATCCCTCTTGCGAATCGTCTGATGCCAAAAAGACGTCGCACAAACAGCCCTTCGACACCGATATTGCTACCACGACGCCAACGGACTTAATCACCACGCATGTCCGCGGCGATGCTGATAAAGGAAGCTGCTTTGACATCAACATCACGAAGGCTTCCAAAAACGCGCGCAATACAGCCGCGGATCCTCACGTCTACGTGGGAGACGGTCCGTAGTTTCCGCCCTCCGTAGGGTTCCGACAATGTTCTCAACTCCGGGAACCAGGATGTGCCTTGGCGAAAAACGAAACCGGTGTACGAATGCAGTCCAAGATTGCATTTCGTACACCGGTGATTTAGGAAGATTGTGCGCGAGCGCTAGCTGGCGAGCGCATCCACCGAATGCGCGCTGGCCGACGAGGGCAGCGGACATTCATACATAGCGTGAAAGTCTTTGGCTTCGCTCAGCGCCTGCTCGTCTTCACCACGAGCGCTCCAGCGGCAGTTGGGACAAAGTACGACGGTTTCACGAGTTTCCATATTGCCCTCCAAGTTAATACTCTGCGCCCATCCAGCAGAGATGTGAAATCGACATTTCTTATCGTCAGAATCGGAAAAAATTATCGTACTCCTCGTCGTCCAGCCGCCCAAAGCCCTCGATCCAAACGCCCAAGCTCGAGCCTCAAACGCCGAAAGTTCTCGCGACGCAACCCAGTTCCAAATGCGCCGCAGCCGAGTTGCTATAATTCTTTCAGCGTTGCAGTTCGACGCCTCCAACCTGTAATCGCATTCCAGATTGGCCAGGTAGCTCAGATGGTAGAGCGCAGCCCTGAAAAGGCTGGCGTCGGCGGTTCGATTCCGTCCCTGGCCACCATGTTTTCAAGCACTTGCGAGTGCCCTTTCCGCTGTTTTGGTTCCATTTGGTTCCAATTCACTGCACCAACTGCGATCCATTAGGCATTGGCGAGGCTGCTTCGGTGGCGTGTTTAGCCGCCAACCGCTGCTTAACCATCGCACTCATTTTGCTGATTGCGCGCTGCTGCGACTCAGGAACAAATTGTGCGTAGATGTCCATCGTCGTCGCAATGCGCGAGTGCCGCATCTGGCCTTGTACATCTTTGGGATTCGCACCGGCCTCGATCAGCCAAGTTGCGTAAGACGTGCGCAGAGACCGCCAGTTCACAAACTCGATGCCAAGCTTTCGCGCAGCGGGTTTAATGAACCGAACCAGCACGTTGTTATCGCGCATCGGTTTCGCATCTTTGACTGACTGGAAAACGAGATCATTCGGGCGGGCGGACTTCACAGCTTTATAACGCCGCTTTGCCCGTCCTGCTCTCACGATCACAGTCAAAGATTTCAATCGCTCAATGCGTTCGATCACCGACCGATCCACTCCAATTGTGGCGTTGCTGCAGTCGCTCTTGGGTTCTCCCCAATCGCCACGGCAGTAGCGCTCATCAACCGTGATGGAATCGGCGTGGACATCTTCCCATCGCAATCCGATCAACTCGCTCACGCGCAATCCGGAATAAACCGCCACGTACACCATCGTGGAGTACGGTTCTGGGATTTGGTTCACGAGCTGCTCAAACTGCTCTGGTGTGATGTGTGGTTTCGCTTTGCGCTTTCCTCTCTTGCTAATTGGCAGCCTCACTCCTTCCACCGGATTCTTCACCAACAAACCGTATCCCACTGCGGAGCGCAGAATGCTCGACAGAACATCGCGGATTTTGTCCTTCGATTCTTGGCCGAGTGTTGAGAGAGTTGTGCCGGAGAAGTACCGCTGAATTTCGAGCGTGGTCAGATCACGCAAGCACGAGTTCGCG
>DASTZZ010000044.1 GCA_035764005.1 Terriglobales bacterium | reverse complement strand
GAGAATCGAAAGAGCCCTCACGCTATGACGGAAGAAGTGATGCGGCAATGTGTTTGGGTGAAACCGGAACGGCGTTGTGAAATAGAGTTCGTGGAGCGTACCAAGGGGGGAAGGCTACGACACGCCGAGTTTCGTAGATTGGTGAGTTGACACCGCGGGAAACACGGGGACCAGACGGAACGTATTCTCGCGTTAATTCCTGTTATAGGAAAACATTCCATCTGCCCAAGTGCTCCAACTGCTTAGGAATTTTGCTCACGTAAGGACCGCGTCGGCAGCCTAGCCAGAAGTTGCTAGCGTGGAGCGCCGCCGAATCCGATCTCGTTTCCGATCGACTGTCATCCTGAAGGCCTTCCTTTGGCCGAAGGATCTCGGGTGATGTTTCGACCTAAATGCTCTGGCCTGGATCCCTTACGAGTCACTTCGCGGCCGACTTTTGGCGAAGCTGGTTTTCTAATTCTGGATACAGCGGCTCGAGCGGCAATTGTTCTCGTTTCCATGCCGGCAGTCCGCCGCTTAGCACTTTGACATGCTGGAAGCCTCGCTTAACGAGTAGGCCACGTACGCTCAGACTCGTTTCTTCGTTTGGACATGTGCAATACAAAATGACCTCAGCATCGCGAGGGATACTCGCAACGTGTGCATCAATCTCATCCGGTTTGACAGGAATTGCGCCGGAAATCAATTGCGGCGCTGCGAGCACGTCGAGTGGATGACGAAGATCCACGATGATTAAAGAATCACGCCGGGCGATCCTCTGGCTCAGTTCCTCCACCGAGATCCGCGATTCTTCCTTCTGCTGATTCCGATCCTTCGTGCGAGAGAAAAAGGCACAGCCTATGAGAAACGCTAAACCGGTGGTCACAACCACAGACATGGAATGCAGGCCTCCTACGCTGCATTCGATTCACGTCGTGCATTCCGGATTCCAAATTATCGATGACTTAGGTTCGAAGACTATCGACAGGATCCATCGAGAGCGACCGCAGGTACGCCTTGCTCAACTCGGCGGAAAGGCAAAGGCAGCGTTGATTGCTTCCGGTCAGCAGGCCCTCGATTTCTGTCAAAGCCGCCTGAATCGCGATCGAGAATGGCCGGAATCGCACCCTCGTCAGCACATGCCCGTGAAATGGCGCAGCTGATGCCCTTCGCCCCTCCAGTCACGACTACACCTTTGTCCTTAATGTGCAAATCCATTCAGCGGACAGCGTTCCTTCCAAAACTCTCTTCTTTGCGCATAACGGAGAAACTCTGGGTGCGACCGTCGAGGATAGCCTTCATGCCTCGGTAGTTGCCGCCTGGCAGACCCGAGCGGGATCATAGCGCCAGAAGTGCAGATGTGAATCGACGTGCATGCGCGGAGCCTTCGAACGTGCGCGCGGGCTACCCGTGCAGGTTCAGAAATCCTCCGTCGATTGGATAGTTGGTTCCCGTTATGAAACCTGCAGCATCGGAGCACAGGAACAGCGCCAGCGATGCGACTTCTTCCGGCTGGCCCATGCGGCCGATCGGTTGCAGCTGCGAGAGCTTCTGCATCATCTCCTGCTCACGGCCGGGATAATTCTTGCGTAGAAAGCCGTCGACAAACGGAGTATGCACGCGGGCAGGGGAGATGCAGTTGCAGCGGATGTTGTGGTTAATGTAGTCGCGAGCTACCGAATACGTCATGGTCAGCACCGCGCCTTTGCTCATGCTGTACGCGAAGCGATCGGCGAGTCCGGCGAGTCCGGCAATGGAGGCAAGATTCAGAATCACGCCTCCACCGGCAGTTTTCATGGAATCGAGAACGGCGTACATGCAGTTGTACACGCCCTTCACGTTGATGCGATAAACGCGATCGAACTCGTCCTCCGGCGTATTCTCCAGCTTCCCGATATGGGATACGCCGGCATTGTTCACGAGGATATTGATCGGACTGGCGCCGGCAATTCTCCCGAAGAGTTCATTGACTTGCTGCTGATTGGAAACATCGCAGAGTGTCCACTGGGCTTTTCCTCCAGCCTTACGAATCTGCTTCGTGGTCTCTTCTGCGTTCGTTTGATCCACTTCAAGAATGTGAACAGATGCGCCAGCCTCGGCGAAGCTAATCGCGATCGCCCTACCGATGCCGCTCGCTCCGCCGGTGACGACAGCATTCCTGCCGTCCAGCCGGAATGCCGCCGAGTTGTTGCCGTTTGCGGTCAGAGTGAAACGCCTCACTTCCAGGGAATGAAGTAGTCCTGTCCTACGCTGTTATTCGCCTCGCTAAGTAGCGAACCCACATCAAAGACACAGCTCCGACGTTGCGGCGGGGGGACCTGCTGTTTCTATCACTTTGGCTAACAACAGATCCCCCGCGCAGCAACTTGAAAGCTTTGAATCGCAACGTCATCGCTGTTGCGCGAGGGATGACAGTGGTTGGGCAATACTGCTTCTCAGAACACGAACCTTAAGCCGAACTGCATCTCTCGAGGTGTGGTGCCCTGAGCCAAGCTGGTAATCTGGCCTGCCTTCGAGTTGATCGTCGTACCTGAGGAATTGATCGTAACCTGCGAAGGCGCCTCCCAATTCTGCACGTTGAAAACATTGAACGCCTGGAACTGCAATTGGATACTTGTAACTTCGCCGATAGGGAAGTTCTTCATCATGGCGAAATCCATGTTCCACACTGCAGGGCCACGGAAAGCGTTGCGTCCAAGATCGCCGAACGAGCCTTGCGGCTGAGTGAACGCGCACGGATTGAAGTAGTTTGTCTTGTTCAGTACCGAATCGGGAGCGCTGCCGCCCTGAGAGACGGTGGAATGGCACTTCGGATCGGGGTTCGCCATAACCGGACCAGCAATGAACGGATCGGCAATGATGTTTGGTCTGCCGTAGGTTCCGATGCTCGGCGCACTGCCTTTCAGGTTAGCGATATCACCGCTGACCTGCAGGTTGTAGGGAATCCCGGAACGGGCCTGAAGGATTGAATCGCTCTCCCAATTTCCGAGAATCCACGAGAGCGGGCCGCTGGAGAGGAACTTCTTACCACGGCCAAAGGGCAACTGATAGACGTTCGCCCATGAGAAAAAGTGGCTGACGTCATAGCCTGAAGGACCACGCGCGCTGCGGAGATTGTAGAAGCTCTGGACCGTTGAGCCTCCGCCTGCAAGCGAGTTTTCCACGCCGAAGTATCCGCTACCCTCATCGATGGATTTGCTGAAGGTGTAGGAAACGAGCGAGCTAAGTCCATTCGAGAAGCGGTGATCCAGTTTAGTTTCGAGTCCGTTATAGCTCGATCGTGCGATGCTCATCGTGTAGTTGTTGATATTTACCCATGGCATCGGACGCATAGCGTCGATCCCAGCCGTGTAGGCGTTCTTGCATGCAGTGTCGGTGCTGGCGCAGGTACTGTTCGGCGAAGCCTGTCGGGCCGCATTCGCCAAGCCGGACCATGGCAGCCTGCCATCCTGGCTTCCTACATACGCCACTGAGAACATAGAATGGGGGCTCAACTCCTGCTGGACTTCCAGGTGATACTGCAAAGCATATGGGTCTTTGTAACGCGGATCATCACTAAATCCGCCGATAGCCCACGGCGATGTTGTCGGCAGGGTGACAGGAAAGTTTCCCTGGATCTGATTCAAGAATCGAAACGGCGTAGCAGCTCCCGGAACAAAGGAGCCATCCGTGTTCACGTTGCCTGTTGCGAAGGCCACTGCATCTGGCCAGACCTCGGCTTCAAGGTCATTCTGCGCATACTGGCTTCGCGCGGGGAGAGCGTCCCAATACAGTCCGGCTCCGGCTCGCAGTACCGTCTTGGGATGGAGTTGCCATGCGATGCCAAAACGCGGCCCCCAATTGTCCTTCACGGGTCCAGGAGCAAAGAACTGCTTACCTGCCAGAACCACATTGTTAAAGTGTGGATCTTTCTGAAAGGCGTCTGGAATGCACGGGGCCTGACCGACTGCACTGCAGAGGCCCGGCATCGTGGTGGCGCCAATGATCCACAATTGACGCTGCAGATCGAGGGAGTTCCATAGTCGCCCATCGGTGGTCTGCGGCTGTGTAAGGTAGTCGTAGCGGAGGCCGAGACTTAAAGTGAGATTTGACCTCATCTTCCATTCATCCTGAATGTAGGCAGCCCAAGATGCGTAGCTGAAAGCTACCTCTCCACCTGCACGGTTAGGGAGTTGTCCGGTTGCTGAGTTCGGCAATGCGAGTAACGCGGAAGCTAGCGATAGTCCGGTATTGCTTGAATTTGCAGGATTCTCGGTTTGCGTGTTCGAGAACGCGAACGTCTGGAACGTGTTGTCCTGAACGCGCTTTGCGTCGATGTACCAGAAGCCTGTCTTGATGTTGTGGTTGCCCTTGAGCCACTGGAGGCTGGGAGTGAAGCTTCGAGTAGGATTCTCGCGAGGCGCATCACCGCGAATACCGATATTTGAGTTTCCACCCGCACCATTATTCCAAGGCGCCGCCAGCGTCACGAGCATGCCTTGGTACTTGTCGATGTCCGCAAAGCTAGCCTGAGTCATCGGGCCGGTGCCTGCCGAGTTGCGGATCTGCATGCTGGAGTCGACCCCGGGTCGGCCCGCGTATCCGGCACGGAAATCAAAGATCAAACTTGGGCCGAAGGTGTGGACGTAGTCTCCGCCGTAATTGCGACCGGGAGATCCGCCTGCTGTCCAGGCGTTCTCCCCAATCGGAGTGTAGGTGTAAACGTTCTGCTGAGTGAAGCGAAGAAAGATGTTATCGCGCTGGCTGATGCGGTGATCAACTCTGGCGTTCACCTCGTTGGAGTTATTGATGGAGGCGCGATTCTGAATGAAATTATGCGTCGGGTCGGCAGGATTCGCGTAGTTGGGCTGACCAACGTACGTCTTCAGGAAAGCCTGCATTGCCGGGTTGATCAGTTGCTGTGGAATCTTGTCGCAAGGCGTACCCGCGGGCTGAATTCCTTGCGCATTCGGTGCAAGCGGATTCCCGGCCGTATCGCACATGAATCGACTACGCGTCAGGTTACTACCGCTTCCGGTAGTCGAGAACGGATTATAGATGTGATTGCTGGTTCCCGAAATGAAGGTTTGGGAAAAGTCCCCGTTCAGTTCGGCGGGAGTCGGAACCCATGAAGTTCCCTGGGACGGCTGACTGAAACGCCATCCATCATAGCCAGCTGAGAAAAATGTTTTGTCATGGATGATCGGGCCGGAGATCGTCGCGCCGAACTGGTTTTGATGGTAAGCCGCCGGGGGTTTCGGATTGCCGGCCGCATCAAAATCGGTGAAGCCGTTGCGTGCGTCGAAGGCGTTATTGCGAACATATTCAAAGGCGGAGCCGTGGAATTTATTTGTTCCCGACTTGGAAACCATATTCACTACGCCGCCTGCGGCGCCGCCCATGTCGGCATTGGCATCCTGGCCGACCACTTTAAACTCCTGGACCATGTCGATGTTGGGAATGACGATGTATGTCGGACCGCGAATATTGGTGTTGATGATGCCATCATAGAAGTACAACTTCGACCGGTTCTCCTGCCCGTGGAAAGAAGGATCAGAGAATCCCGATCCGGGAATACCAACATTTCCCTCCACGCCTCCAATACTCTTGTTCTGCGAAGTCGACACCGGAGTAACGCCCGGCGTGAGCGTGAGGAGCTGAGTGAAGTTGCGTCCATTCAGCGGAAGAGACTGAATGGTCTTCTCTTCAATGACCGTGCCGAGGGAACTTGTCGTACTGTCGAGTACCGGGGCTTGCGCTGTAACCTCGATCGTCGTGGAAGCGCTGCCGACGTCGAGTGTCATATTTTGCGTCACCGCCTGATTCACCGCCACTACAAGGTTCGACTCTACTGCCTTGAATCCCGCCTTCTCCACCTTGAGTTTGTAATTACCCGGCTGCACGTTAACAAAAACGAAGTAGCCGTTGTTGTTCGTGGTCGTAGTGTTCTGGATATTAGTGCCTTGGTTGGTGAGCGTGACTGTCGCGCCTGGCACAATGGCTCCAGACGCGTCACTTACCGTTCCGTTGGCTTCGCCGCCTCGAGTTTGAGCGAGTGCCGGCAAGCAAAATGCGAGACAAAAAAAGATCGACAGCAAAGTCGATTTCTTCGCAAAACGCATAGATCCTCCACCCCGTAGCGGCGCCGGATTGCGTAAAACGCGCTCGACAGCCATCCCGGCAGCTGAACGGACCTAT
>DASTZZ010000043.1 GCA_035764005.1 Terriglobales bacterium | reverse complement strand
ACGCTCAACATTGCTCGTGGTCTGAAGATCCCAATCTATGGTGCGGACTGCGCGCCCCGCGGAAATATTCGCCGAATCACCCAACGCGATCGGCATGCCGCCGATACAGTTGCGAGTGTTCGCAAGGACCACGCCAATGCTCTGATTCTGGTCATGTTCGGCGAATCGCATCTGGCGCCCACACACCTCCCGCGCGAGCTGCGGGAGCGATTCCCGAGCGACTGCATTCGGACAGTTCTGCAGAACGTGGATGAGCTTTACTTCCGCGCAGCAGGAGAACTCAGCGAGCGAGTCGCAGCGGTGCAGGTAGATGGGGACACGGCGGCCGTTTTTAACGCCACGCCGGTCGAAAAATGGCACAGTTATCGGCTCTGTATTTCCCGATGGCGAGACGAATCGCGCAAAGCGCCGGACTTTACGCCGCTCATTTATGACCTGATCGATGCTCTCCTGGCTTTCCTTCACATCGAGCGCTATGCCGATGAGGACAGCGGTTCGCGCTATTTCGTCGATTGCTATCCCGAGGTCGCGAACGTGCCTTCGATTACGCGTGCCGCAAGTCTTCTATGTCGAAAACCTCTGCAGCGAGCTCGGCGCGATGAAGTTATGGCGCAGCTGGTGAATCGAGGGAGCAGTTACATTCCCGAATTGAACCTTATGATCGCACATCGGCTCCGGATGGAAACCACAACATCTGACGCGGCGTCGTTTGTACATCACGCATGCCGCGACTTTGAAGCCGACCCCCCGAACCTGATCAGCGAGGAGGATGTGTACATCTCTGCTCTGCAGCACGCTCTGGTTCACTTCGGTGCGCAGGTTCTGTACCCCTCGGAGGCTGCAAACGAAGGGCGACTTCTGTCGCTGTACTCGCTGCCGAAAGAAGAAATCGAAGCCGGCACGCTCCTCTCCTATCGCGAGTACATCCGAGTGTTGGACTGCGTCATGCTGCACCGCGACTATGAGTGCCATCGCCGCAGCTACGCCGCCCGGCCCGCGCTGCTGCGCGAACTGCTGTCGTCCTCACCGGCTGCTGCGAGGGTGCTTGCCAGGCAACTAGGCCAGCTTCTCGGAGGCGATCTATATCGCGCCTATCTCGCAGGGCTCATCTCTCGCCGCGCGATTCGCTCGCTGTTTTTCCGCAAGTTGCAGGGCGGCAAAGCATGCGAAATCTATTTTTCGCTAGCGCGGTCAGTACGTTCGAGCCGCACGAATTCTTTGGCTGCATAGCCTTTCAGCCTCTCATTTCGCCACCCTTGTTACACTTTTCCGTTCACTTTTCTGCTTCAAGGAGCTTGGCTGTGAGGATTCCTCGTCTTTTCATCATTTTGTTATCGACGGCTGTGTACGCGCAGGAGGGCAATATGCCGTCGATCCCACAAATTTTCGCTGCCGGCGGAGTCACCGGACGCGCTCCCGAAACAGTTAAGTGGAGTCCTGACGGGGCGCGCGTTTCTTACGTCCTGGGGGACGACTCCGGAGAGCACAGCCAGCTCTACTACGTCGATGTGACGACTGGAAAGCCAGCTGTGCTGGTCGCGAGTGAAAAGATGGCGGCACTCTTTCCGCCTGAGAGTCGCGGTGGCAAGCAGGCGAAGGACGACCGAGATCGCGATCGCCGCAGCCGCTATTCCATCGCCGGCTACCATTGGGCGCCGGATTCCAAGCACCTGCTCTTCGACTCTAAAGGACAGCTTTGGTATTACACGCTTGAGACCGGAACGGGAATTCAAATTACGTCTGCACCCGAACCAAGCGCCGACCCGAAGTTCTCGCCCGATGGCAAGCGTCTTTCCTACACGCGCAAGCACAATTTATATGTGCGTCCGCTGACCGGCGAATCACGGGAAACGCAGCTCACGTTCACGACTGAGGACGATGGTGACAATGTGCTGAACGGCGAAGTTGATTGGGTGTATGAAGAAGAGCTCGATGTCCGCAGCAATTACTTCTGGTCGCCTGACGGCAAGCACATTGCCTATCTGCAGATGAATGAGACGCAGGTACCGGAGTATCCGATTACTGATTTCATCCTCGATCACCCTACCGTCGATCATCAGAAGTATCCGTACGCAGGGGACCCAAATCCGGAAGTGCGTGTTGGCGTGGTGGACTCGAACGGCGGTAAGACGCACTGGGTGAACATCTCCGGACTCACCGGCAAGCAGAGCAAGAACGACTATTACATTCCACGCTTTGGTTGGATCAGCAAAGATGTTCTGTACGTCCAGGTACTCAACCGCGACCAGAATCAGCTTGATCTTTATTTTGTCGACACACCGACCGGGCGCTCGCAGCTCATGCTCTCAGAGAAAGACGATGCCTGGGTGATGGTGAACGATGACTTCGAGATCCTGAAGCCCGGCGACAAGTTCCTGTGGAAGAGTTGGCGCGATGGACACAATCATCTGTATCTCTACCGCTTCAACAAGGGCAATCCGCTGAGCGCACCCGCGGAATTGGTTCGGCAGATCACGCGCGGGAATTTCGAAGTGACGAGTGTCGATGGATTCGATGAGGCTACCGGCACGATCTTCTACCAGTCGAACGAGGGCGATGATCGCCAGCGCCAAATCTATTCCATCAAGCTTGACGGCAGCGGCAAGCAGCGTCTTTCACGAGAAGATGGCAGTCACAAGGCCAGTTTTGCCGACAACGCGAAGTACTACGTCGATACCTACTCCGCGCTGCTCACACCTCCCCATATGTCGGTATGCTCGGCGTCCGGCTCGTGCAACGTCTTCTGGGCTTCGAAGCCGATTACTTCGTTCGACATCATCAAGCCGCAGTTCGTGGATTTCACTGCGGACGATGGCACCGTTCTTCATGGTCAGCTTCTGCTTCCTCCTGGCGCATCGGCGGAGCAGAAGGCTCCACTATTAATGAATCCCTATGGCGGTCCTGAGGCGCAGCAGGTGCAGGATCACTGGGGAGCGGCGAACTTCTTCTTCGATCAGATCCTCATGCATGACGGCATTGCGGTGCTTCGCGTCGATAACCGCGGTATGGGCTTTCGCGGCAAAAAGTTTGCGACTGCATTGCGGCACCATTTTGGGAACGTTGAACTGAACGATCAGCTCACTGCACTCGATCAGGCGCTGAATCGTTTTCCGCAGCTCGACGGCAATCGTCTGGGTTGGTGGGGCTGGAGCTACGGCGGCTTCATGGCCAGCTACGCGATGACGCACGCACGTCGCTTCAAAGCCGGAGTAGCGGTTGCGCCTGTTACTGACTGGCACGATTACGATTCCATCTACACGGAACGTTACATGGGATTGCCATCCGAGAATGCTGACGGATACAAATCCGGTTCGGTGCAGCAGAGTGCGGCGAATCTCAGTGGACATCTGCTGCTCGTGCATGGCACCAGCGACGACAACGTCCACATCCAAAACACCATGCAGCTCTCGCAGGCGTTCATCAATTCGGGAAAGCAGTTTGAAGTGCTGCTTTTTCCGCGGAAAACGCATGCCATTGCCGGAGTCGCTGCTCGAACCAACCTTTACGAACGAATCCGCGCTGAATTTGACGCAGAGCTGCTGGGCTGGTCGCAGGAGAAGATCGCTGCGTCGAATCCGCCATGGCCGACCTCGTCTGCTGCGCAGGGCGGTGGGCGTTGAGCGCAGCCGACCGGCCAACGCGCAAACTGGGCGAGTTCGAACTGACCATCCTTTCCGACGGCACGTACTACCTCGATGCCGGAGCGATGTTCGGAGTCGTGCCCAAGCCGCTTTGGGAAAAGAAAGTCAAAGCCGATGAGTTCAACCGCATGGCATGCGGTACCAATTCGGTACTCGTTCGCGCCCATGAACGATGGGTGCTGATCGAAACCGGCATCGGCAACAAGCTGCCGGAGAAGCTCGCAAATATCTACGACGCCAAAGCGCAACTACTGCGGGAGCTTGAGAAAACCGGAGTGCGCCGGCAGGAGATTGAAGTCGTTATCAATTCGCATCTGCACTTCGATCACTGCGGCTGGAATACATTCCGCAACGAGCGCGGCGAGATTGAGCCAACATTCCCCAACGCAATGTATTACGTCCAGCGCGGAGAATGGGAGCATGCCTTGAAGCAGCTTGAACGCGATCGCGTGAGCTACATTAGCGACAATTACGATCCCCTGCTGAAGAACGGCCAGATGCGTCTGCTCGACGGCGATGGCGAGGTGATGCTCGGAATCTCCGTTGTTCTATATCCCGGACACACGCGCAACATGCAGGCAATCATGCTTGAGAGCGAAGGTGAAAAGGCCTGCTATATCTCCGACCTGATTCCCACAACGAAGCACCTCGATCTCACGTGGGTGATGGCCTATGATCT
>DASTZZ010000042.1 GCA_035764005.1 Terriglobales bacterium | reverse complement strand
GCGATCGTGGATGCTGCGCTTCCACACGCAAACTGCCGGCTCGACGCTCACGGCTCAGCAGCCGGAAGTCAATATCGTCCGCACTGCGATCCAGGCGCTCTCAGCCGTGCTGGGTGGCACGCAATCGCTACACACCAATGGCTACGACGAAGCGCTCGCAATCCCGACCGAAGAAGCTGCGCGCATCGCGCTACGGACGCAGCAGATCATTGCTTACGAATCAGGAGCGGCGCAGACCATCGATCCTTTTGCCGGCAGCTATGCCATCGAGAGGCTCACCGACGAGATCGAAGGTAAAGCCAACGCTTACATCGAGAAAATCGAGACCCTCGGCGGCATGATTAAAGCCATTGAGCAAGGCTTCGTGCAGCAGCAAATTCAGAACGCTGCTTATGAAACACAGCAGAAGGTCGATGACGGCAAGGCGGTTGTGGTCGGGGTGAATCTCTTCATCATTGATGAAGAGAAGAGCATTCCCATTCAGCGGGTAGATGAAGCACTCGAACGAAAGCAGGTTGAGCGCGTTCGGGCGTTTCGGTCCAGGCGAGATCAGTCACTCTGCAAAGCGGCCTTGGCGCAGGTGAAGACGACTGCCATAAGTGGGGACAATCTGGTTCCTGTGGTCATCGAAGCCGTCGAAAAGAATTGCACGCTGGGCGAAATTTCAGACCAGCTACGCTCGATTTTTGGTGAGCACCGGGAGACTGTCGTTGTCTAAGGCAAGAATTAGGGCGGACAACCCACTAGCACTCCTGATCTTCGAATCCTCAACAAAACAAAACGTTGTCAGTTTTGTGCATGGAGGTCGCAGGCTTCGCGGCATTCGCGGCAGTAGTACACACCGTCAGCGCAGAGACGGACATCGTGCTCGCCCTGGCAGAAGACGCAGTATTTTTCACAGGTGCAGCGCGATTCGTCCTGATCGCATTGGGAGCAGGTAAAGCGGGTGGCCATGGGTTGACTCTACGCGGACGTGAGCGCAAACAAAAGTGACCAAGGTCAGAGGCCGCAGGCGAGGAACAGGAGGAGTAAACTACAGGTGGTAGCAACAGCAGGGCTGCTGAATTACCGGGAGCCTTTCTCGATCCTGCGGATCTCTTTCAGCAGCGCGGCCTCCACTTTTGCGGACTGGCGTTCCCCTCGCGCAACACGGCTTACGTAGGACGGGTCAATCCCTAGCTGTCGTGCGACCCTGCTATAGATGCCTCGATAGAGGCTAAGTCGATTGAGGCGAGGATTTTTGCTATTATCCATGTCATGATTCGTGACCCGCTGTCCTGGTCAGCGTGGCGCGACGCCAGACACACAGAACCGAGTTACAGGGGAAGCACGTTCTTTTTGGGGTGTAACTCCAGTGTTATTGAGCATAGCCTCCGTGCCTCAGCCTGTCAAGGAATGAGTTATGCGCGCCGGCGCTAAATTAGCTAGACCAGAGTGGGCGGTTCAGATCGAACGCCTTCGTGAGCGGTTGCACCTGAATCAGGCGGGCCTCGCTCGACTGCTCAACGTGTCTCCGATGGCCGTATCCCGATGGGAACGCGCCGTGAACGAACCCGAAGCAGCCTTTTACATTCACATGGGAACTTTGGCTGGAGATCCTGATTGCTGGTATTTCTGGCAACGTGCCGGGTTACCTGCCAGCGATCTGAAGAGAGCCCTGCGAAAGTCGAAAAATGCGAAAGTCGCGCAGGCCACAGTTGCCGATCTGGAACATTATGCGGTTCCCGTTGTCGGGCTCACCGCAGGCACGAGCTTGCCTGGAGACAGTGATCCCAACCTCGAACAAAGTCCGGCGGTTGCGAAGGTGATGGCCCCGCCGGAATGGAGTGAAAACCTGCAGAGCCTTCGCTGTCTGCGGGTGAAGGGCGAAGGCATGGCTCCGGCAATAGCCGATGGTTCGATCGTTGCCGTGGATCTGGCGCAATTTCATCCTGCAAAGCTGAGCAACCTGGTTGTGCTTGCGTGGCACAAAGACTTCGGCCTGATGGTTCGGCGGCTGAAAAAAGTCGGAGCAGCCGACGTGCTCGTATCCGATGCCGATCCAACAGGAGCGAACTCTCTCACGCTCGATCACAACTGGCGGATTCTCGGACGTGTCGCATGGTGGCTTTCGCGACCGCGATAGTCTGACACTCCTCTGGAGACCAAGGGGTCGAAAGTCCATACAGCCGAAAAGACCTTAGTGGCTTGCCCACAACCTTGGCTTTGAGTACATTCGACAATGAAAGCCAGCCTGCAAAGCAGGTACTGGCGGTAACCGTTTATTGAACCAACATTCAATGAACAGGGGGCTCGACTCGAAAAATCGGTTCGGTGTGCGAGGTTCCGCCAGTACGGAAATGCCTAAAGAACCGCGGAGAGTTCCCACCGTC
>DASTZZ010000041.1 GCA_035764005.1 Terriglobales bacterium | reverse complement strand
TCAACTGAAAGGAGCAGATTTCAGGGGTTCCAGCCAATGGGACTTAGAGGGCGAAGCTATGGGCAGCGTTCAGGTAATACCGAATCAGATACCAACTCTTTCCGTTTTAACTCAGGCTCAGTGGTATGCAGTACAGACTCGCCCAAAACACGAAAAGAAAGTCACGGCCGAGCTGAACGAGAAGCGCATCGAATCGTATCTTCCCCTGATGAATCAAATACACCACTGGAGCGATCGCCGCAAGGTGGTGCAGGTTCCTCTATTCCCGGGGTATGTCTTTATTCGCACTGAGCTCAATGGACGAGCACGTCTTGCAGTATTGAGCATTTGGGGAGCTCTGAGTTTAGTCGGGACTCAACGCGAGGCCCTGCCGATTTCTGACTCCCAGATCACAGATATTCGCACGTTGTTAGCCACAAAGATTTCACTCTCACCATATCCGTTTCTCAAAGTAGGTCAACGAGTGCGCGTGCGTGGTGGAGCTCTGGACGGAGTGGAAGGCATTCTCGTAACTAACGGACAGCGGCGACTTGTAATTTCCGTGGAGAGCATTCACAGATCCCTATCCATCGCGATTGAGGGGTACGATGTCGAGCCGCTCTAAGACGCCACAGGCGACTCGTGGAGCTGATGAAATGAAACGAAATATCTCTCAGTGGCTTACTTGCATGCTGCTCGGTTGGGCACTCAGTATTCAACTTCTGGGCCAGACAGCTAAACCGGGGATGGATACTGATGCTGCTGCAATGTCGCCGAGCATCAAAGTGCAAAACTCGGCGAATGAATACCTCATCGGACCAGACGACGTCCTTGCCATCAACGTCTGGAAAGAGCCTGAGATCTCTCGAACTTTGCCGGTGCGTCCGGATGGGAATATTTCCTTGCCATTGGTTGGTGATGTAAAGGCAAGTGGACAAACTCCGACTCAGCTTCAAAAAGAAATCCAGGATCAGTTGGTCGAATACTTGTCGAATCCTGAAGTAACCGTTCTGGTGCAGGAAGCCAAGAGCCACAAGTTCAACATTATTGGAGAAGTGACGAAGCCAGGCTCGTATGTAATGGCTGGCCCTATGACGGTTCTGGATGCGATCGCTACAGCGGGGGGCCTGCGCGAGTTCGCCAGGACAACTAGGATCTACGTGCTCAGAGTGAATGCAGATGGATCGCGCCTTCGCCTGCCCTTCAACTACAAACAGGTGCTCAAGGGCAACAATTTACGCGCAGACGTACAGCTACAGCCGCACGACACAATTGTGGTTCCATAAACTCGGCCGGTATGTCGAGGTTAATGCAACTGGCAATTATTCTTTTATCGCTCGACGCCTGCTTGCCAGCACAAACGTTTGTTCCTCCTCTTCTACCGGGCGAGATGTTGGAGACTTTCGGCAATGCGCAAGCTGCTAACCAGGACTGGCTATCGATGGGAATCAGATTCGCCGGCGAGTTTGACGATAACGCATTGAATGACAACAACATTAGAAAAGGCAATCTGCTTACTGTGATTGAACCTTCTATTGGCTGGTCTATGACCGCTCCGCGCGCACAATGGACCTTCGATTATCAACCGGGATTTTCAACTGGTTATCCCGTTTCTATCTACAATTCACGATCACAGCTGCTCGACAGTAGTCTCCACCTAACGCCGAGTAAACGCGTGCAAGTACGGATACATGAAAGCCTGCTGAAGGCGAAAAATGCGTTTGATCAGTTGCGGGAAACTGAGCTTGCACCTGCATCAAGCGTGTTGGATCGACCAAACAACTCGATCTTCGCTGCCGGCCAGGAGAGCAACGAGCAGGCGGGAGCCGATCTGAGCTATGCAATGTCTCATCGGACCATCATCGGAGCAAGTGCTTCCTTTTATCGTGTAAGCTACAGTTCCGCACTTGATCAAGAACCAATTGGCGGCGCCACGTCGTTCGGCACCCACGCGCTTGCGTCTTATCAATTCACGAGACATCATTGGGTTGGATTCGATTACAACGTTGACGATCTCATCTCCAAAACTCCCCGCTCGCGATCTCTTGTGCAAAGTTTCCTGTACACAGACACCCTCCACCTCAGGCCGAGCATGAAACTATCCTTCTTCGCCGGCCCACAGCGTCTGCTGAATTGGGACAATTCAAACCCGAGTTTCTTCTCGACTGAAGAGCCGCTCTCGACGAAAACAAGGTGGACTTGGGCCTCGGGCGGAGACTTTCTATGGTCGAGCGCTCGTACGAACTTAAGGTTTGGATTTTCCCGCCGCATCAGTGATGGGGCAGGCTTGCAGGGGGTCGTTCAACTGACCACCTTTGACGCACAAGTCCGGCGTCAGCTCACAAGGCGCTGGAATGCCCAGTTATTACTGTCCGGCGATCGCAATGCTGCGCTTGTACCAGGAATTACGCCGCTGTCTTATCTATCGTTCGTCGGTGGAATATCTCGCGCGCTGAATCAGAAGGTTTCGATCGCGTGCCAGTACTGGCACGTGCATGAAACGAACTTCTCGGCACCTTTTGTTAATTCCTTATCAAATCACAATCGGCTGTCTGTATCTCTTGTTTACAACCTGAAAGTTCCGATACAGCGATGAGCGAATTGGATACAGTGTACAACTCACCCGCACGAACTCTGCAGGACTATTTGCAGATTGCCCGCCGACGCCAATGGTGGCTCATTCTGCCGCTGTTCGTCATCTGGGCGCTTGCCATGCTCGGAGCATGGTTCATCTCGCCAAAGTACCGATCTGAAACTGTCATCATCGTCGAGCAGCAGAAGATTCCAGAGCAATACGTCGTTCCCAATGTAGCCATTGACCTGCAGCAACGCCTTCAGAGTATGACTCAGCAGATTCTGAGTCGCACCCGGCTGCTGGCGATTATTAATGCCTTTCATCTCTATAAGAACGGCCAGAACGTCGTAGATCCTGATCCTCTTGTGGAGCAAATGCGTAGAGACATCAAGATCGATCTTGTGCAGGCGCCAGGACGACCTTGGGAACTGTCGGCGTTCAAAATTTCATACTCTGCGGCAACTCCGGAACTCGCACAGCAGGTAACCCAGAAATTGAGCTCGCTGTTCATCGAAGAAAATCTGCGCAGTCGCCAACAACTATCCGAAGACACTACACGATTTCTCGAAAACCAGTTGGAAGACGCGCGGAAAAATCTTGCCGCACAAGAAGAGCGGTTGCGCGACTTCAAGACACGTTATCTTGGTGAATTGCCGGAACAGTTGCAGACGAATGTCCAAATACTTTCCGGGCTTCAGTCGCGCTTGCAGGCGGCCACGGAAGCGCTCGACCAGGCAAATCAGCAAAAGCTATATCTGCAGTCTTTGCTCGGCCAATACAAAACCTTGCGAAGCCAACTTACCGTTCGACGTGGCGATGCGGACCTCAATCCAGTTTCCATCGACGAAGAATTGGAGAAGCTCAGAGCACAGCTTGCCGACCTTAGCTCGCGAGATACGCCGAAGCATCCAGACATTGTGCGCCTCAAGAAACAAATCGCTGACGCAGAAAGCCTGAAGCAGCAGATGGACACCCAGGCCGACTCAGCGAAGCCAGACGACGCGCTCAACGGACTTGGAAGGCCGGAGAGCTTTTCCGATCTGCAGGCGATGTCTCCTATGCTGCAAATCGATGGACAAATCAAGTCTAACCAGCTTGAGATTGCGAATCGCAAGCAAGAAATCAGACGTCTAGAAGGACAAATCGAGGCTTATCAGGCTCGGCTTAATCTGACGCCAGTCAGAGAGCAGCAACTTGCGGCGATTACTCGAGATCATGAGCAGTCACGAACGAACTATGAGTCATTACTAAACAAAAAAATGCAGTCGGCCATGGCGACGAACCTTGAGAAACGTCAGGAAGGCGAGCAATTCCGTGTCATCGATCCTCCTAACTTACCCGAGAAGCCCTATTTTCCGAATCGGCTCAAGTTCAGTCTTCTCGGGCTGATCGCAGGCACCGTGCTCTCTCTTGGACTCACAGCGCTGATTGAAGTCGCAGACGAGCGGCTCAAGTCCGAAGATGATCTGCTGAGCATCACGCCGGTTCCAATTTTAGTTGCGATTCCTCTATTGCAAACTCCCGCCGAACAGGAAAGGCGCAGTTGGCATGGTCGTTTGCAGTTGGCGGTCGTTGTTCTCCTCATCACCGCGATTCCAGCTATTACCATCCTTGCCTATTACCGAGGCTAATTGTGCACAAACGAATGTTTGCATCGGAGCGAATTCCTCAACTTGTGCGACTTGAGAGTGGAGGTCTGGACTTAGATTGCGCTGAGCCGATTCAAATTGTGACCCGCCCTCAAAAGTTAGTGGCCGTTACAGAACCATGCTCCGTCGCCGCTGAGAAGTTCCGCAACTTGGCGATCCGCCTGAGAAACTTTCAAAAGCGGCAGCAACTGAAAACACTCCTGATCACCAGCAGCATTAAAGGAGAAGGCAAAAGTGTTGTTTCTGCCAATCTGGCTGTGACACTTGCCCAGGGTCAACGTACGCTGCTGGTAGATTGTGACCTGCATCAATCGGGTTTGCGAGATGTGCTAGGAACATCTGGTCAAGCTGGCATTGCCGAGTGGTGGAGACAGTCAACCTCTGCGATCAGCTTCGTGCGGAGAATGCAAGATGTTCCGCTTTGGTATTTACCGGCAGGGCAAGGAAGCGAGCATCCACTAGAAATCCTGCAGTCCGATCGATTCTCTGAACTGCTTAATGAGTTCTCAACATGGTTCGATTGGATAGTTCTCGATTCCCCTCCGTTGGTGCCGGTTGCAGATTCCGCTGCTCTCGCAGTCCATATCGACGGCACACTGCTGGTGGTCCGGCAGGCCAATACACCGAAACCGCTCTTGAAAGAAGCATTGAAAACTGAAAATCTCAAGCTGCTGGGTATCGTGGCTAACGACTGGCAAGGCGTTGAGCAGAGCTATTATTCGCAGTACTACAGAGGCTATATTTCCCATCGTCAAATAGCTTCAAATGATCGCCCGCAACTATCAACCTCCTTGGACCCTGAATTCTGACGTTTCTTCACTCGCAATCCCAGTCGCGTTTCACTATGTGTGGCATAGCAGGAATCATCGGCATCCCCGGCAGTTATATTGCCGACGCAGCCGACATTCATCGGATGTGTCAGACGCTCGTCCATCGCGGACCGGACGACGAGGGCATTTACGTCAACGATTGCGCTGGGCTGGGAATGCGCCGCCTAAGCATAATTGACCTTTGCAGTGGTCACCAACCAATCCACAACGAAGATCGCAGTGTTTGGATCGTCTTCAACGGAGAAATTTATAACTTCGCAGAGCTACGTCCGCAGCTTGAGGCACAGGGCCACCGCTTCTACACCAACAGCGATACAGAAGTAATCGTTCACTTGTATGAGCAGTACGGCGCCGATTGTGTCCAGTTCCTTCGAGGGATGTTCGCTTTCGCAGTATGGGACGATGTCAACAAACGGTTATTACTCGCCCGCGACCGCTTCGGGAAAAAGCCGCTCCACTACGCGTTTGTTAAAGATCAGCTGCTGTTCGGATCTGAGATAAAGACGCTGCTGGCGGCCGCTCCGGAATTGGCCGATGTAAGTCCAGAAGGCATATCGAACTTCTTCTGCTTCGGGTACATCCCGGATCCGCTCACAGCCTTTAAGAAAATTGAGAAGCTCCCGCCTGGACACCTGCTCGAGTTCAGCAAGGGCAAAATCAGCGTCCGACAATATTGGGATCTGCCGGTCTACAGTGAATACGAGCCACGTTCAGAAGAAGAATGCCTGGAGCGGATGGAGCACGAACTAACAGAGGCCGTCCGAATTCGATTGATCAGCGATGTTCCCTTAGGAGCGCTCCTAAGCGGCGGAGTGGATTCCTCGACCGTAGTCGCACTGATGGCCCGCCTTGGAGTGGGTAAAGTCAAAACATTTTCGATTGGCTTTTCTCATGAAGACTTCAATGAAGCAGAGCACGCCCGGGCAGTCGCTCGAAAGTTTGATACGGAACACCATGAACTCTATGTCGAACCTGAGATTGAGCAAACGGTCAACACACTCTCCGGATTTCTAGAAGAGCCGTTTGGCGATTCCTCGATCGTGCCCACTTACCACGTTTGTAGGTTGGCACGGCAACATGTGACAGTCGCGCTTAGCGGAGATGGGGGCGACGAGCTCCTAGCCGGATATGGGCGCTACACTTCGCACTTGCGCCGCCGCTGGGTTGGTTTGCTTCCCCTCTTTCCGTTTGGCATTGGCTCCTTGTATCGCAAATATATCCATCCCCACGTTCCAATGGGTTGGCTTGGTAGACGATTTGTCTTCAATCTTTCACTACCGTCACGAATGCGCTACTTGGACAGTATCTCGGTATTACCTGCCGGTGATCGTGAACGATCGCTCTTTACTGAAGAATTCCTAGAGCATGCGAATGGCATGAATCCATACAGCACGGTTGAGAAATATACCTCACAGCCTGGCGCTGATCGACTAAACGAGCTGCTCTACTTAGATACGAAGACTTACTTGCCTGGAGACATTCTGACCAAGGTGGACCGCATGAGTATGGCAACCTCGTTGGAAATGCGGGCTCCGTTGCTTGACCACCAATTCGCGGAGTGGGCGGCCAGGTTGTCATCTCGCTGGAAGCTGCGCCATGGGCAGTCGAAATACATCCTCAAGAAACTCGCAGAGCGGCTGGGAGTGCCTGGAGACGTTCTATACCGGCAAAAGCAGGGATTCTCCATGCCTCTGGTTCACTGGTTCCGGCAACAACCGATGCCAGCATTGTTAGAGGTTCTTCTTGAACCGAAAACAATCCAGCGCGGATATGTAAGCGAGGCGGGAGTGCGACAACGCCTTGAAGAACACCGGAATGGAGTTCGCGACCGCTCCTGTGAACTCTGGCATCTGCTGGTCTTTGAACTCTGGCATAGAAATTTTCTTGAATCCGCTTCTTACATAGACAATCCAGAGCGTTGCAATGGCCGGCATTCTTCCGAGAGAGAGCTCGCCTCGCTCTTGAACTTCAACAAGAGCGTGGCGGCAGAAGTCGCCTGAACCTGCCTGTACTCACGATGACACAGCTGCACAAACCGATCGGTATTCGCACAAAGACCACGCAATATCCGCGACGTCCTCTGCGGATCCTGCACCTGGTCGAAAGCTTGGACGTTGGCGGAACGGAAAAACAAGCAGTGCAAACTGCACTTCGTCAAGCCGCCGCTGGCTGCGATGTTACTGTTGCTTGCTTGCGGAGCGAAGGGCCCCTGCTGGGAGTGCTGCAAGAAGCTGGCATTCCAGTTAGAGAGTTTCGCAAAAGGCGAAAGCTCCTGTCGCTTGGAGGTCTTCGCCAGCTGTTCCGTTTGATATTCTTTCTGCGGCAGCGCCGCTTCGATGTTCTTCATTCCCACCATTTGATGTCTAACTTGCTCGGGGTGCCAGCGGCACGATTAGCTGGTACACCAAGGATCATTTCCAGTCGTCGGTACCTCGATCTGGAGTGGTGGTCTGGCCGGCAGCGGACTCGAATTGCGGGATTGATTTATAAGGTATCGCATCATGTAGTCGTAAACTCCGCGTCCATACGCGATCTTCTTGTGCATAGAGACGGGATAAAGGCCGAAAAGATCGCTGTCCTCCCTAATGGCATCGATATCGAGCGATTTTCGAACGCTACACATGCCAGACATAAGGCCCCTGAGCTTTCCTCACTCTCAACAACTTCCCAGATTGTTGCGGTACTAGCGAATATGTACAGCCCTGTCAAGGGTCACAGTACTCTGATAAAAGCTGCAATCGAAGTGTGTCGAGATTTCCCCAATGTTATCTTCGCGTTGATTGGCGACGGTAAAGAAAGGGGGAAGCTGGAGAAAGAAGTTAGAGATGCCGGCCTTGGTAACAACTTCCTTTTTCTTGGATCGAGAAACGATGTTCCTGAACTGTTGGCGTGCTGCGATATTGCGGTATTGCCCTCCGATTCAGAAGGTTTTCCAAATGCGGTGCTCGAAGCTATGGCGGCGCATCTTCCGGTAATCGCAACTTCCGTTGGCGGAGTACCGGAGATCATCGAGAGTGGAGTCACAGGCCTTCTAGTTCCTCCGGCTGATCCTTTGGCTCTTTCCGCTGCGATCCTGCGTTTGCTCAACGATCAGGGGCTTCGTCACCGGTTAGCAGATGCTGGCCACAAGCACGTCATCGAGCACTTCAGCTTTGAGCGTCTCATCAGCTCTTTGGAAGCTTTATACACGGAATCGCCGGAACTGCGTTCGGCTAATCGCGACTTAGAACCCAACCTCGATGGCTCTACTGTAAAGGTTCGACTTGCGATCCATGCCAGTGAATAACTAGTTCTCTGCTCTCCCTAATGCAAGCGTTTTCCCAGTCGTCGGAGCTGCAACTCCAGGCAAGGCCAGGTATAGCCAAAAGTCTTGCTAGAGAACAGCAGCAATATAGCGGAGCCGTATCGCGAAAACCTCGCCTGGATGTCGGCTTTCTTTTCCTATGGCTCCTGACATTTGTAATTTACGCGCGACCTGAAGACTTATTTCCTATCGTGGCGCCTCTTCACTTGACGTTCGTGTTCGCTGCATGCGCGACCGTGATCTGCGGCTGTGCACTGATGCTGAGAAAGACCCGTATCCCATGGACTCTCGAAACCAAACTCGTCGCATTGCTCAGTGCCTGGTTTCTAGTCGGAATACCTTTTGCGTTCTGGAAAAGCGGCAGCCTGGATGTTTTTGCCTATGTGTGGGCTAAAACCGTCCTTGTTTATTTACTACTCACGCTGACATTGACCACGCTCAACAGAATTTATGTGTTGCTCTGGGCGATTCTTCTGAGTGAGTTGCTGGCGACTGGCTTTTCAATACTTCAGCCGTCAAGAGCCCTCTGGGTAGGCGAGCGCATTTATGGGGCAAATACCGGGTTTCTTGGGTGGAACTTCCTCGGGATTGCTGCTGCAATGACCATTCCATACATTGCAGTGATCTTTATTACGCGCAGATCAGCTCTAAGCACATCCTTGTTGGCGGCAACTTCTTTGTGCATGCTCTGGATGCTGATTCTGACGGCGTCGCGAGGAGGTTTTCTTAATGTGATCTTCTCCGTTGTGCTGACCACCGTGCTTCTGCTGCGTGGTAGTTCCCGAGGCCGAATCGTTGGAATGTGTATCGCGGCAGTTCTTCTTATGGGTGTTGTTTTCGCTCCACCAGTGTTTTGGGATCGTCTTGGGACTCTGTGGAACAGCTCCGATACACCCGCGTACACAGGGCAGTTTCGTTCAGAACTGGAAGAGCTTGCGGCGGAGGAATCCACAGAAGGACGCATGGAATTGTTACATCGATCCATCCAGTACACACTGGAGCATCCGATCTTTGGCCTGGGTCTGGGGAACTTCAATCTCGTCAGTGGTGCACAACACAGCGGAGAACCGAACGCATGGATGGGCACTCACAATACGTTCACGCAGATTTCTTCTGAGGCCGGATTGCCCGCAGTCATTCTTTATGTAGTGCTTTTGAGCGCAGCAATACGCAAGATGTATCGCATCCGACGCACAGCACGCAAATGCCTCCATCGGCCTGAACTGGCGTTAATGGCGAGTGCGACTCTCGTCAGTTTGCTCTCATTTGCCTTCGGAGCCTGTGTCGCTCACTTGGCCTACGATTACTACTTTTTTTATATAGTCGCAATCGCCGCGGCCCTCCGGTGCATTGCCCGCAAATCGGATCCCTCAATCAGTAGCCGTCGAGAACAAGTTGAAAATGCTGTGCGAGTCCCCACTCTTGCCCAATGACTGCCCTACACACAATCTTTTGGTGCTGCGCCATCGCCGTCGCCTACAACTATGCAGGTTATCCTGCCCTACTGTTTTGCTTATCCACCTTGTGCCAGGCAAAAACAGATTGTCAGTACTTGCTTCGCCGAACTAACCGGCGATGTTCTCCTTCAACCAACTATTTTCCGCGAGTCGCAATACTGGTTTCTGCCTACAATGAAGAAACTGTTATCTCAGCAAAAGTCGAGAACACCCGGGAACTCGATTATCCAAATGATCGACTGGAAGTCTGGTTTGGCTTGGATGCACCGAGCGACTCAACAGGCGAACTTCTTAAAGAAGCTGCGGGTGACCGCATGCGCGTCGTAGAGTTCCCACATCGACGCGGCAAGTTGGCCGTCCTTATGGACTTGGCCCGGCAGACCACAGCGGAAATTATCGTTTTGACCGACGCCAATACCATGCTTGATCGTCAGTGTGTACGAAATCTCGTGCGCCATTTCCGCGATCCCCAGGTCGCAGCCGTCAGCGGGGAAGAGATTCGGAAACCGGTGCACAAAGGCGACTCTGGTGGGGAGTCGATGTATTGGCGATATGAATCGGCGATAAAGATTCTCGAAAGCCGCCTCAATTGTGCACAGGGAGGTAATGGTGCAGCTCTCGCCATGCGCAGGTGCCTCTTTGAGCCGGAAGCAGGCTCAATCGTCGAAGATTTCCAAATTCCTCTTGAGCTTCGCTTTCGTGGCCACCGCGTCGTTTACGATCCGGAGGCAATTGCAATTGAGGAAATTACTCCGAATTTGTCAGCGCAGTTCGCCCGCAGAGTACGTATCGGGGCAGGCAATTATCAGACTCTATTTCGTAATCCTCATTATTTAAATCCTTGTCGCGGGCTGCTGACCTTCACATTTATTTCTCATCGACTTCTTCGGTGGGTTACGCCACTCTGCCTCACCGTTGCGTTCTTGTGCAGCTTTGCAATGATAAGAACAACACAGTTTGCAATTGTCTTTGTAATCCAATGTCTTTTCTACTCGATGGCAGTGATGGGATACGTGCTTTCAAAGCGGGCTCGGCCCATTTCGTTGTTTTCGTTACCTCTCAATTTCTGTTCGATGAATCTGGCTCTCTTGCTGGGCTTCTGGGCATATGTGACGGGGCGTCAAGGCGCAACTTGGAGCGCCACTCCACGCGCGAGCGGGTTAAAGGAACATATCATTCAGCTCGATGCCGATTCCGGTGTGCGACCAGCAGCGTAAGTTCGATTTATCATTATGATTCAGTGAATCTCCGGGAGATGTTCAAATGCAAACTGAAAGCACATTGTTAACTCTAGTTCGGCCGGTTTCAATCGACGCCGCTATTCAGCAACCGTTCGCCGCAGCGGTCACTGATACAAGTAGTTATTTCGAACAATATGGCAAGGTCGTCGCAGAATTGCCCTACGCTGAGATTGAGCGGGTCGTAGAACTATTGCTTCAGGCGTATGAACGAGGGCGGAGAGTCTTTCTGTTTGGTAATGGTGGAAGTGCGGCATTGGCCTCTCACTTTGCGTGCGATCTTGCCAAGGGGACCGCTACCAGTGAAGCCTCAGGTAAACGCTTTCGTGTCCTTGCGTTGACCGACAATATTCCCCTGATCACGGCATGGGCTAACGACGCTTCGTATGAGCTGGTATTTGCGGAGCAACTGCGAAACTTCATTGAACCAGGTGACGTTGCTTTTGGTATCAGCGGGAGCGGCTGTTCGCCGAATGTCCTCTCAGCACTGAGGACTGCTCGCGAGGCACAAGCAGTGACAGTCGGGCTCACAGGCTTCAAAGGTGGAAAGATGCCACAATTGTGCGACTTTTGTGTTGTCATCCCATCGGACAGCATGCAGATTATTGAAGACCTACAGCTCGGTGTTGCGCACGCTGTCTTTACCGTACTCCGCCATCGGATCACGCACCTGATGCCTCAACATGCCTCTTCCGCGGCGCTCGCCGCATAGAGGTCTTCGAGGGGAATCTCCTTCGGCCGTAGCGCCGTCATTCACACATCGTTTCGAATCTCTCGTCCATTATCCCCCTCCACATGAACAGCATGAGTCGTTCTTCCGTCATACAACACAGTTGTCCGGCTATCGGAAACTCAATAGCGAGCCCTCGGTTCCGTAAGCGAGGCATTCATCTTGAAATGTTGAAGCGATTGCTAGACATTTTCGGAGCGGCGACTTTAATCGTTTTGCTTCTGCCACTCTTTATTTTTGCAGCGGTACTGGTGTTCATCGACGACGGTGCACCACTCATCCATCGCCGTCGTGTGCTTGGTCCGACAGGCGACTTTGATGCATTTAAGTTCCGCACCATGCGAAGGAATGCCGACTTACTTCTCGCCGCCAATCCTAGGTTGTTGGCGGAATACCAGCGAAACTTCAAGCTCGCAAATGATCCGCGGATCACACGAGTTGGAGCTCTGCTGCGAAAGCTCAGTATTGACGAGCTTCCCCAATTGTTCAACGTGTTGATTGGACAAATGAGCCTTGTAGGGCCACGCATGATCACTTCGCCAGAGCTGGACAAATATGGTCCCTATAAGAGTCTCTTACTTTCTTCCAAACCCGGGCTGACCGGATACTGGCAAGTCTTCGGTAGGCAATCGGTATCTTACGAAGAGAGAGTGCAGATGGATATCTATTACTTGCAGAACTGGAGTTTGGGCATGGATTTCATTCTTCTGCTCCGGACGCCGCTCAAAGTCTTGAACATGGAAGGAGCTTATTGATGGAAAGGATTTTGGTCACTGGTGGTGCTGGTTACGTTGGCTCCGCATGTTGTGCTCAGCTTTTGAAGCAGGGTTACTCGGTCGACATCATTGATAATTTCTCGACCGGGCATTGTGAAGCTCCTCCGGAGCAAGCTACGGTGCACGAATGTGATTATGGAGATTCTAAGACGCTATCCGGGCTTCTGGAGACGAAGCACTTTGATGCGGTGTTTCATTTTGCTGCCAAAGCGCTGATTCCAGAATCAGTAACAAATCCCGGAGCGTTCTTCGACTCCAATGTTGCGTCTGGAATCATAATGCTGGAAACCCTTCGGAAGTACAACATCAACAAGTTTATATTCTCGTCTTCGGCAGCAGTGTACGGTTCACCTTCGACTGTGCCTATACCCGAAGAACACACTAAGAATCCCACGAACTCATACGGCGAAAGTAAGCTGGTGTTTGAACAAATCTTGAAATGGTACGCCTCGGCATATGGCTGGTCCGTCGTTGCTTTTCGCTATTTCAATGCATGCGGAGGCGCAATGAATTGGGGAGAACGACATGACCCGGAGACACACATCATTCCTCTTCTCCTGCAAACAGCTTCAGGACGCCGCGATCACTTTGATATTTACGGCACTGACTATCCGACTCCGGACGGCACGTGTTTGCGCGACTATGTTCACGTGACTGACATTGCGGCCGCGCACATTCTAGCGCTGCAAAAGGTGCGGTTTTCCGGCTTCTATGCGTACAACATTGGCACCGGAACAAGCTACTCAGTGAAGCAAGTTTGCGAAAGCGTTGAGAAGGTTACAGGCACAAAACTCAGAGTACGAGCGGCAGAACGACGGCCAGGTGATCCAGCTGTTCTGTGCGCGAATCCCAAAAAGCTTATGGACGAATTTGGATGGCGGCCAGAGCACTCTTCGCTCGACGAAATTATTGCTGGGGCGTGGCAGTGGGAGCAAACTGCCTGCCAACAATCTGTGGCCCAGGCAGCGTGAACTCGGCGATGAAAATCGAGAATGTAAACCGAGCCTTGTACTATCTAATCCTTGCTGGCGACCTCGCATGGATCGTTATGTCCGTATCGCTCGCGAGGGTGCTACCTGGTAACTTTTCCGTACAGCAGGAAACATTTGCGGCGCTGCTGCGCAATCCAGCCCTGGCGGTGATGTTTGCTCTCTGGATCATGCTTTATCTACGGAAGGACTTGGCTGGCTTTCAACAGGGCTGGCATGCACCGACTGTGATAGCTCACGTGGTTGTAGCTGTTGCATATGTCCTGATTGGATTTGGCTTTTCAAGCCTCGCTGTATCTCAATACTATCCATATAGATCCTTTGTATCTCTTGCGCTCTTGCTGATCGCAGGATTCGTGGGAATCCGCTATGCAGTCCATTTCATAATAGATTCGCGCTTACGCAAACACGCTAGTCGACGGGTGATCATCGTCGGGAGTGGACGGATGGTTCCTGAGCTCATGAAAAAAATTGCTCGACATCCTGAGCTCTGCATGGAAGTTGTTGGCGTCCTGTTTCCCTGTAATCCTGACGGCTCACAAGAGCATTTCTCATTGGGAAGCGACACTGTGACCCTTCGCACGTTGGGCATTCTGGATCAGCTAAAGAACGCAAATGCTGACGAGTTGATTCTGATCGAGCCCATACCGCCCGGATCAGAAACCGAGCAGTTGCTCGCCAGCTGTCGTGAAGCAGGATTACAAGTCCGCGTGCTGCCACAACAGTACGAGCTGTATCTTTCAAAAGCCCGTCTAATGGAAATCGAGGACGTACCGCTGTTGTCCCTCGAGGAACATGCTCTTTGTCCATGGAGTATTCATATGAAAAGTCTCTTGGACATTGTCGGAGCAACGTTGCTACTGGTTCTTACGATGCCTTTACTACTAGTCTCTGCTCTGCTCCTCCATTGGAGCAAAGGACAAGTCTTCCGTAAAGAATTGCGCTGCGGACAGGAGGGGAGGCCATTTCTGATGTTTCGGCTGAATATACAACGCGAATGCACTACCCTTAAACGTTTCGAGCGTCTTCTTCTACAATTCAGTTTCACCGAGCTTCCGCAACTTTTCAACGTATTGAAGGGGGAAATGAGCCTTGTAGGTCCGAGGCCGGAAGCAATTGAACGCGTGAAGCATTATTCGATGTGGCAGCGTCAGCGTCTCAGCGTTAGGCCTGGCTTGACTGGCCTCGCACAAGTTCATGGATTCCGGGAGCAGCATTCGTCCGACGAAAAGGCACACTTTGACCTTCAATATATTTTCCATTGGTCATTGTTTCTGGATGTCTGCCTCATTGTTCAGACTGCCTGGACTCTACTGCAGAGAATGGTTTGGGAGCACAAAATCGTACTGCCGTCTTTGTTACCCCCAGTGTCTGGAATAAAACTCGAGCTCGGGAGGATCTGCGATGCTGATAGTGCGCAGTCCGGTACGGATTAGCTTTGGCGGTGGCGGAACGGACCTTCCGGCGTACTACGAGAAATTCGGTGGGTGCATTCTGAGCACGTCGATTAACAAGTACTTCTATACAATCCTGCAAAAAAGGACCGATGAAAAGATTCAGGTTATCTCTTCCGATTTGCGAGTCGTAGAGACGTGGCGCGATATTTCTAAGATGGATGTAACCAGCAGTGCCCTTGAGATTCCACTCGCTGCGATTAAGGAACTCGGACGTAGGCTCTCGGTCGATTTGTTTCTCGCCTCCGAGATCGTCGCCGGCACTGGATTGGGCTCCTCGGCCAGCGTGTGTGTTGGGGTACTCAAAGCCCTGAACACATACCTTGACATCTCAGCTTCTAAGTATGATTTGGCAGAGCGGGCATTCCACATTGCTCGCGACATACTCGGCAAGCCGGTGGGAAAGCAGGACGAGTATGCTGCCGCATTCGGCGGATTAAACTTCATCACTTTTCACGAGGATGGAACTTCTTATGTGGAACCGATTCCACTCAGGAGTGACTGCCAACGACAGCTAGAGAGCAGCTTGATGCTGTTTTTCACCGGCGTTGCTCATAACTCGTGGAAGCTTTTGCAAGAGCAGGAACAATCGACGAAGAAGTGTACAGGATGTACTCTGGATTCTCTTCACGAGATTCGAAAGCTGGCGCATCGAATGCGTGCCGCCTTGGCGAATGCAGATATCTGGAGCTTTGGCGATTTGTTAAACGAAAGCTGGCAGGCAAAGAAAAGAATCTCCCCGAATATTTCCAACTCTTTGATTGACGAGGCCTACGAACTCGCTCGGCGAAACGGCGCGCTAGGCGGAAAAATCGCTGGAGCGGGCGGCGGGGGCTTTCTTCTGCTTCTTTGTGAGGATCAATATCAGGAGAAAGTCCGAGAGGCGCTCTCCGCAATGAAACTCCGGGAGATGGCTTTTGCGTTCGACTCGCAAGGCGCAAAGGTCGTGGCGAATGATCCCTTCATCGATCGCGATGAAAAATGCGGAATGCGCTGGATCTTCGCGCCGCGATATTCCCAGGCTGCTTCTTTAGCTTAAGTGGTGATTCTCATGCTTGCAGGAGCAATTTTTGACCTGGATGGAGTTCTCGCCGATAGTCACCCTATTCACCTCGCATCGTGGAGAAGATTCCTAACTTCCGTAGGAGCGCCCGTCAGCGATGAGGATCTCGAAGTCGTTCGTGAAGGCAGGACCAAGGAAGAGCTGCTCCGTTATTTCATGGGTGAAGTCACTGAGGATGAGTTCTCCAGCTACGCAGCCCAGAAAGATCGAATTTATTCCGAATACCTTAACGATGTGAATGCGGTGAGCGGCGCCCGACATTTGCTACACCAATTAAAGACCGCTGGAATTATGTTAGCTGTGGCGTCGAGTGGCAGCTTCCGTCGGGTTCATCACACTTTAGATCTGTTGCAAATCAGAAACTACTTTCAAGTTGTCTGCACAGCTGATGAATTTAAATCGGGAAAATCGACGGCGGCAATTTTTGCTGCGACTGCCGAGCAAATGCAGGTTCAATGTGAGCATGCGCTGGTTTTCGAAGATTCTGCGATCGCTATACGCTCAGCGAGAGCAATCGGTATGAAATGTATCGGTATCGCAGATCGTGTTCGAGCAAGTGCCTTACTCCAAGCAGGAGCCGAGTACGTGTTTCCGAACTTTCTTGGAATGTCTCTGGTCCGATTGCAGAGTCTCTTCTCAGGAGAACCGAAGACAAATTCTTCCTCTCAGGCGCAAAGCTGTTCATTTTAGGAAATGGAAAGTTCAGCACAGGCGTGTGCACAGGCACACTTCGGAGACGTTGCCGATACCCTCGAGGCCTTTCTTGAGTCAGAACTCTATGCAGCCGTGAACGTAGCCTGCATGTCGGTTAATCACGTTGGAAAGATCGCAATGGGCATTGCATCTGAATCTGCTGCTCTTCGATCTACGCTACTTGCAGAAGAGGACTGTGCCATCAGCCCGCTCTCGTCGGCAAAGCGACGCGCGAATTGGACGCGAGGGCGAGTGGCGGCCCGCATTGCTCTCGGAAAACTCGGGACGGACCAAGGTGCAGTTGGTCGCGGCAACGCAGGAGAGCCAATCTGGCCTCATGGAATCAGCGGATCGATTACGCACTGTGCTCCCTGGAGTGTCGCGGCTGTGACGGAGTCACCTGACTCAGTATTTGTTGGAATTGACTTAGAGGATACAAGACGAATCCAGGAATTTGGAATTGAGAGCGTGGTCTGCCGTCCAACTGAACGCGAATGGATCCATGAAGGCAGTAACTCACTTCAACGTTTGTGCATGATATTTTCAGCTAAAGAAGCGTTATATAAGAGCTTATTTCCCAGCTTTAGACACTACATCGATTTTGGAGAAGTCGAACTTTGCTGGTCTCCGCAAAAACGCGGATTCAAGGTTGTGATGCTTCCGCGGCTTAACGATCCTCAGGGGCGAGTCTCCCTCATCGCTTCGCGCAGCTTTAAGAACCTGATTTTCAGTTGCGCAGCTTATGCGATGCGGTCAGTGAGCCTGCCCCAGAGCTGAAACGATCCATTCATTATTGCTATAACCAGGAGCAATCTCATGTCAGAAGTCTCTGTTTGTCCATTTGCTAGCCACATTTCTATGATCGATCCGACATTCTTCAATGCTCAGCCCGCTCCCGAATTGGCAGAGCCCGAAGCCAAGTACGTACACCAGCTTGTAAGCCACTGCGCGATGAGTGCTCCCGACAGTCTTGCGGCAGTATGTGGCAACCTGTCGCTTACCTATGCAGATCTGGATTCAAGAACAAATCGTTTGGCTCGACTTTTACAGTCAAAAGGAGTGGGTCCGGACGTCGTTGTAGGAATCTACCTCAATCGATCGATCGCCATGCTGGTGGCGGCTCTGGCCGTTTTTAAAGCTGGAGGAGCCTATTTACCGCTGGATCCGAGTTCTCCTCCAGAGCGCCTGAACTATCTGCTGGATGACGCTCGCGCTGCAGCTTTGATTACAGGGCAGTGTTTATCTTCATCGCTTTCATCTCGAATGGAGCCGACTGTCGTAATTGATCCTTCAGGCCAGATTGCGGAAGCAGATGTTAGCGATGACCGGACCGTCGCTTCACCCAAAATAGCGAGCAGCAGCTTGGCCTATGTGATTTATACATCCGGGTCTACAGGTCAGCCGAAAGGAGTAGAGCTCACACACGGCGGACTGATGAATCTCATTTCCTGGCATCACCGCGCGTTCAATATAACGGCGAAGGATCGTGCAAGTCAGCTTGCATCACTTGGATTTGACGCGGCAGTATGGGAGATATGGCCGTACCTGACAGCAGGAGCAAGCGTTCACCTCGGAGACGGCGTGGTTATGAATGAGCCGGCGGCAGTCCGGGATTGGCTTGTGTCACGAGGAATCACAATTACCTTCCTGCCAACCCCGCTGGCGGAGCGCGTAACGACGCTCGAATGGCCGAACAAGCATTCCCTGAGGATCATGCTGACCGGTGCTGACACACTCCACCACTACCCATCACGCAAATTGCGATTCCAGCTCGTCAACAATTACGGTCCGACTGAGTGTACGGTGGTCGCAACCTCTGGAACCGTGCCTTCGAATCCGGAGCATACCGATCAACTCCCCACGATTGGCCGGCCGATCGACAACGTCCAAATTCACATTCTTGATGACAAGATGAAGCAAGTCCCAATTGGGGAAGTAGGAGAAATTTACCTCGGAGGTTCCAGTCTCGCTCGTGGCTACCGCAATCGCCCGGACCTTACAGCGGAGAGATTCGTCTCCAGCCCATTCAACACTGCGCCACATGCGCGGTTATACAAAACGGGTGACCTCGGGAAAGTCTTGCCCAATGGAGAGATCGCATTTCTTGGTCGAGTCGATGAGCAAGTGAAAATTCGGGGCTATCGAATCGAGCCAGCGGAGATTGTAAAGGTTCTGGATGAGCATTATGCGATTCAAGCTTGCGCTGTAGTGGCACGTGAGGTTGAGCCCGGAGATAAGCGCCTCGTTGCTTACTTTGTCGCCGAGCCCAATGCTACTGTCAGTCATACTGAACTGCGGAATTTCGTGGCCAGCCGTCTTCCCGAATATATGATCCCCTCGATTTTTGTGAAGCTCGATACGTTGCCTCTGAATTCCAGCGGCAAAGTAGATAAACCCACACTTCCAGCTCCGGACGTTGCGAATACACTTCGCGATAGCGCGTTTGTTGCACCACGTAATCCTATTGAAGAACGAATCGGATCCATGTTGGCTTCCCTGCTCGATGTTGGGGAGGTGAGTGTACAAGACAATTTCTTCCTCTTAGGAGGTCACTCTCTGCTTGGCACCCAACTTATCGCTAGGATACGCGATGCATTCGGAGTAGAGCTTACTCTGAAAAGCTTGTTTGATGCTCCCACTGCGGCAAAGCTTTCCGCCGAGGTCGAAACACTGCTGATGGCCAAATTGGAAGCCATGACCGATGAGGAAGCTCTGCGCCTCCTCGGCGGAACAGCATCAGCAGCAGCATAAGGTTGAACTCCTATGAGTGCTCCTGCACATCTTTCTATTACGTCCGCTCAGAATCGAAGTCTCAGCCTGTACTATCTGCTCGATCCACAGGTACTGGCCAATCCTTATCCAATGTTCCATCGACTTCGTAGCGAGGATCCTGTGCACTGGGATCCTTTCCTACACGCCTGGGTGGTCACCCGCTATGCCGATGTTGTCACAGTGTTGTATCACTACTCCGCCGAGCGAACGCCAACCCCGCAGCAACTGTCTCAAATAGGACTTGACTCGCTGGGTCCGATTGCTCAAGTAATGGTGAAGCAGATGCTGTTTCTGGATGCTCCTGCGCACACGCGCATCCGCAAACTTGCATCGCACGCGTTTACACCGCAGAGAGTAGAGGTGCTGCGCACCCATATTCGCGAAATTACGAATTCGCTGCTGGATAAAGTGGAGCAACAAGGGCATATGGATGTCATTGCCGACTTAGCTGAGCCCCTGCCATGCATTGTCACTGCGGAAATGCTCGGTGTGCCCGTGGAAGATTATCAACAGCTGAAAGCATGGTCGCAGGATTTCGCAGAAATGCTCGGCAACTTTCAGCATAATCCGGACCGCGCCGCGCGAGTATTGAAGAGTACTCTGGCAATGGCGGATTATTTCCGAGCCGCAATCCGAGAGCAGCGACGCAATCCTAGAGAAGGCTTGGTGAACTCGCTGATGAACGCCGAAGTCGATGGGGATAGATTCAGCGAAGAAGAAGTAATCGCCAATTGCATCGTCACCATGGTTGGCGGACAGGAAACCACGACTAACTTGATTGGCAACGGCGTTCTTACTTTGCTGAGAAACCCAGATCAACTCCAGAAACTTCGCAATAACATGGTGCTCATCCCCTCTGCCGTGGAGGAGATGTTGCGCTATGAGAGCCCAAGCCAGCATACCGCGAGACTCGCTCCAGAAGATACAACGCTTGGCGGAAAGCGAATTGCCAAACGCCAAGCCGTTATTGCTGTCATGGCCGCGGGCAATCGCGATCCGGAACGCTTCCCAGATCCGGATCGATTTGATATTACGCGCACCGACAATCGACATCTTGCGTTCGGGTGGGCCGCCCACTTCTGTTTTGGCGCCGCACTGGCGCGAATCGAAGGACAAACCGCGTTTGAAATGATGTTGAGCCGGCTACCGAACTGGACGCTTGATCCTGGACCGCTGGTCTGGCGAAACAATTTGGGATTGCGCGGTCTTACCCGTCTGCCGATCTCCTTTGGCGCACCTCGGGATTCCAACTAGGTTTCTAAGCGCAGAACCCTTCACTCTCACGTCTATGACCGTCGCACCTGCATTGTCGACAGCCAAGCGCAGCCTCCTGGAGAGCTACCTTCACGCACGCATCCGCCAAAATCCCCTTCCGTTACCCGGCATACCGAAGCGGAACGAGGATTTGGCAGCGCCACTTACATTATCGCAAGAGCAACTCGTTCGACGAGAGATTAATACGCCTAATGTTCCGCTTCTCTATAACGAATGCATTCAGCTTCGGATGAGAGGGCCTCTGGATGTCTCTGCGCTGCAAAAGAGCTTCAACGATATTGTCCGGCGCCATGACATTTGGAGGACGAGCTACGACATTGAGAATGGCGATGTACGTCAGGTGGTCCATTCGGCGGCTGAACCGATCGAGATCCGTGTAGTCGATTTGGAAGGGTTATGTGAAGCAGACCAGGAAGCCGCCATTGAGATGGTCATCGGGCATTTAGCTCAACAGCCATTTGATCTCAGGAATGGTCCCCTGCTTCGGACGCATTTTATAAAACTGAGTGATCTTGAGCATCGGCTCTACGTTGTTGCCCACCTTAGCATTGTGGACGGAGTGTCTGTTTATCAGATCTTCCCGAAAGAAGTAGCTATTAACTATCGCGCTCATGTGTTTGGGCGAGCACCAGAGCTCTCGTCTCTACCAATTCAATTCGCGGATTACTCACACTGGCAGCGTAAACAATTGGAAGGCGCGAGCTTCATAAGGACACTGGAGTACTGGCAAACGCAGCTTTCACACCTGACGCGACTCAATTGGCCGACGGACCGTCCACGTCCGGAACGAGAGAGTTTCCGTGGGAAGATCGAGAAGTTCGTGTTGGCCGCACCAGTGACCGATGCTATGAAAAGCTTGGCGAAAACAGAAGGCGTCACACTGTTCATGGTTGCGTTATCTGCCCTTGCGAGTCTGCTGCATTTATACACACGCCAAGATGACTTCACGATTGGCACCCCCTCTCCGTCTGGACGAAAACGGTCTGACGTGCAGGATCTTATAGGCTATTTCCTCACTCCTGTTGCTCTGCGGTTTCGGTTTACCCGGAACATGACGTTTCGTGAATTGTTAAGACAAGCGCAGCGTGTGACATTGGAGGCTATCTCCAACGACGAGCTACCGGTCGAAGTCTTGGCTCAACGCTTGAACTTGCCAGTTGACCACAGCAGAAACCCGCTTTTTACAGTAGCGACGTCGCTTCAGCCTACGATGCCTGCCCTCGATTTTGATTGGACTGTAACTTCGATGGATATCAGCAGCGGGGGCTCTCCGTGGGATCTTTATTTGGCACTCATTGATGGGAAGGAAGGGTTGATGGGACGCGTCCAATATAATCCTGATCTGTTCAACGCTGACACAGTCACTCGTTTTATAGCCCACTACACTAACCTGATCCAAGTTATATCCGAGAATCCTGAGATTCGAATTTCGGCGATCGGTTTGGGCTAGCCCGGGCTGATGCTTTTCTGCGAGTTCCAGCGCTTCCAGTTCTCCTGATCCAACCAGCAGCATTTCTAACCACAAACGAAGGCTCCAATGGCAAGCACGTCCGGACTATCGGAAGTAAAACACAGCCTACTTACCAGGCTTCTGAACAGCAGGGTGACAGCCGGCGAATCGTCAACTTCTATCGGTCCACGACCCAGGCCAGAAGCAGCTCCACTATCTTTCTCGCAAGAGCAGGTCTGGCTGCATTCGCAAATCGCCGGCAACATCCCGCTCTACAACGAGAGCATTACGCTACACCGCCAGGGGCAACTGGACATGGGCATTCTCGAACGTTGTCTAGTCGAAATCATGCGGCGCCACGAAATCTGGCGTACTAACTTTGATCTTGTAAATGGAAAGCCTGTCCAAATTATTCACCCAGCAGCCGATCACTTTCCGATTCCTTTCCATGACATCTGCAAATTTCCCCCTGCGGAACAGCAAGCGCAGATAAAGCGCCTGGTCACCGAAGATGTCCGCCGGCCATTCGATCTGAGCTCCGGTTTCCTTGTTCGGGCACTCCTCCTTCGGACCGAGCAGGATGCTTACTCGCTATTCGTTACGTTTCATCAAATCGTGTTCGACGCAGTGAGTGCTTACCGTGTCTTCCTTCCAGAGTTGGTAAGTCTTTACGAAGCATTCTCGTCAGAAAATGCTTCTTCCCTTCTTCGTGAGCCAAACATTCAATATGCTGATTTCGCCTACTGGCAGAGACAGCAAACATCCGCTGCATCAACTCATGCCGACTATTGGCGCAAGCAGCTGACGGGTGAACTCCCTCTTCTTCAATGGCCATGCGATCGCCCACGGCCAGCTGTGCAAACCCATCGCGGCGAAATCGAGCGTTTCTCGCTTCCTAAGCACTTGATTCCCGAAATAAGACATGCCAGCCAGCAAGCAGGAGTCTCTTTCTACATGACGCTCCTTACTGGCCTGGTTGCGCTGCTTCATCGCTACACCAATCAGAATGATATTGTCCTCGGCGGCTTTACCGCCGGGCGAAGGCGGCCAGAACTCGAAGATGTGGCGGGCTATTTCGTAAACCCGCTTCCCCTGCGTTTTGATATTTCGGGAAACCCAACTTTCAAAGAGCTCCAAATGCGAGTTCGGGAGACGCTTTTGGGAGCTCTGGCACACGATGAAATGCCATTTCCGGAAATTGTTAAGGCAGTAAAACAGCGCCCTGATCCGAGTCGCAATCCTCTTTTCCAGATTGTGCTTTCGCAGCAACCGAAACCCGCATATGTGAGTGACGATTGGGTTATGGCTACAGAGGAATTTTCGAATGGCTGTTCCAAGGTTGATCTTGTCATCGTGGTCGACGATCGCGGAGACTCTGTTTTTGGCCCAATAACATACAACCCCGATTTGTTCGACGCGGGCACAATCCAGCGCATGATCGGCCACTGGCAAATGCTCCTTGCCAATGGCTCCACTCATCCGGAAAAGCGAATTTCTGAGCTGATACTTCTGACAGAAGCAGAGCGGCATCAGATTTTGGTCGAGTGGAACAGTACATACAAAGATTTTTCCACTGATGTCTGCCTGCACGAGTTAGTAGAGCGCCAGGCACAACAAACTCCAGATGCTATCGCGCTAATTTTTCGGGAACTACGGATCAGTTATCGAGAGCTCAACGAGAGAGCTAATCGGCTCGCTCATTATCTTAGCAAGCTTAGCGCCGGCCCCGAAGTACCAGTCGGCGTAGTCATGGAACGTTCGGTGGACATGGTGGTCGCGCTTCTTGCAATTCTCAAGGCCGGAGGAGCATACCTTCCCCTCGATATCGAATTTCCGCAGCACCGCTTGGCAATGCTGATTGAAGATAGCGGCGTCTCTTTAGTCCTCACACAGGAGCATCTGCTCGATCGGCTGTCGATGTGTGCTGCGCGAACTGTTGCAATTGACACGTCTCGAGATGAGATCACAAGAGAACAAGCGTCGAACCCAAAGAAGACCGCCAAGCCAGACAATATTGCCTATGCGATTTATACTTCGGGCTCAACCGGAAAGCCGAAGGGAGTACTCAATGTCCATGCCGGCATAGTCAACCGGTTGCTCTGGATGCAAGATGCATATCAGCTAACGAGTGATGATCGCGTTCTACAGAAGACTCCCTATACCTTTGATGTCTCAGTCTGGGAGTTCTTCTGGCCTCTCATCACCGGCGCCACACTCGTAGTCGCGGAACCGGGTGGACATCGAGATCCTCAGTATCTGATTGAATTGATTCAGCTAGAGAGCATCACGACATTGCATTTTGTGCCTTCCATGCTCCAGATCTTTTTGGAAGCCAGAGGAGTCGAAGACTGCACATCGTTAAAACGCGTAATTTGCAGCGGCGAGGCCCTCCCGATTGAGGTACAGAAACGTTTCTTTGAACGATCCAACGCTGAATTACACAATCTCTACGGCCCTACAGAAGCTGCTGTCGATGTCACTTCCTGGAAATGCACTACAGATTGGGACGGGTCAACTGTTCCTATCGGTCGGCCGATCGCCAATATGAAGATCCACATTCTCGATCGAAATTTTCAGCCGGTACCTATTGGAGTTGCTGGGGAGCTACACATTGGCGGTGTTGGCTTGGCCAGAGGCTACTTGAATCGGCCTGAACTCACAGCGGAGAAGTTCATTCCGGACCCGTTTGGAATTGCTCCGTCCGACCGGCTATATAAAACCGGGGATTTAGCACGATATCGGGCAGATGGAACTATTGAATTTCTTGGGCGAATCGACGATCAGGTCAAGATTCACGGCATCCGGGTTGAACTGGGAGAGATTGAGGCCGTTTTACACAATCATAAGTCAGTTAGTAAGGCACGAGTCGCAGTCCGCGAAGACTCACCAGCCATTCGTTCACTCGTGGCCTATGTCGTTCCCGAGGATCGATCAAAATTCTCCATGACAGACGTTCGTGAGTACCTAGCCAAATTGCTCCCTTCGTACATGATCCCCATGCTTGTAACACTGGATGAGCTTCCGGTCACTTCAAATGGAAAGCTCGATCGACGCGCGCTCCCTCCGCCACAAGTTGCCGAGCAACCTGCTCCCGCAGAAATCGTGAGTGCTCCGATTGAACAGAAAATGGCCGAGCTGTGGAAGGAAGTTCTTGGGTTAGACACTGTAAGCCCTTTCGACAACTTTCTCGATGTCGGAGGAGACTCACTCTCCGCAGTGCAACTTGTTACCCGGTTGCACAAGCATTTCGGCGTCCGAATAAAGACGAACGAGTTGGCATTTCAAAGCCTTCGTCAGCTTGCCGCGAGTTGTGCAGAGCGACTGCAATGCCAGTAAATCGCCAAAGTACAACAATTCCCTTTTACTTCGGGGCGTCGGATAAGCAGCTCTTCGGCTGCTACCACGAGCCACAATGCACGATAGTACGAGACACTGCAGTGGTGATTTGCCAACCGATGGGACACGAGTACATCTATTGCCATCGTGCTCTTCGTCAATTAGCCACCAAGCTTTGCGAAGCTGGATTTCCGGTTCTCCGCTTCGATTTTTATGGGTGCGGCGACTCAGTCGGCGAAGGAGATCAGGGCACAGTTACTCAATGGTTGGAAGATGTTTCTACGGCTGCAGCAGAAGTGAAATCCAGAGCAGGAGTAGCACAGATCTGCCTTATTGGTCTTCGACTTGGTGCAGCACTTGCTTTTGCTTCAGCTGCACAAAGAGATGATGTGGCAGGCCTTGTGCTTTGGGATCCGGTCGTACTCGGAACGGCGTATCTCGCCGAGCTAACGCAGCTCCAGAGCGAAGCTCTAAGGCAGCGGCGGCAGAAGCAGCGGAATACGGCGGTAGCTGAAATCGTTGGCTTTAGCTTACCGAAAGCATTGCGAGAAGAACTCGAGCACTTGAACCTTCATTCTGTCTCCCCCAATGTACACGCGAGGATGCTGACACTTAATACCAGCGACTCGGGGGATCGTGTTCTCGCTGACCATCTTATCGCTCATGGCGCGAGAGTTGAAGGCGAACAAATCAAGGCCCCAAAGATATGGCAGCCTACCGTTGATGGGAACTTGCTCGTCCCAAATCACCCACTGCGTTCAATCGTCGCCTGGACATCGGGAGCTCACGCGTGAACGAGGAAGCTGTCCGATTTGGACCATCTAACTCGCTCGTCGGAATTGTTGCCGGCAATCCCGAAATTGCCATGCAGGATGCTTCGACAGCGGTCATCTTACTCAACGCGGGTATTGTGCATCGAGTTGGTGCGGGACGTGTTTACGTCAAGCTGGCACGCGCATTGGCCGGGGCTGGATTTTTGACGCTGCGTTTCGATTTCTCGGGAATCGGTGATAGCCCTGTGCGCCAGGACGGTCTTGCTTTTCCAAAGAGTGCTGTAGCCGAAGCGCAAGACGCCATGGAATTCTTGTGCAAGAACAAGGGCGTTCGCAGATTCATTCTGCTGGGGGGATGCTCGGGAGCCAGGATCGCTTTTGATACTGCGTGTTGCGATTCTCGCGTAGTTGGAACGCTTCTAATTAACTTTCCTTCGATCGACGAAGATGATGCTGGGCAAGACCCTGGCGCCGCTAATCGGAGTGCGTTGTTCTACTATCGCCGGTTTGCCTTTTTTAACTTCGGGAGTTGGCGGCGACTGCTCACAGGGAGAGCCAATTACCAACAACTCGCGCGAACTCTATCGTTCGGCATCAAGCATTTGATCGATGAGGAAGACGAAACGTCGTCCCTCTACCAGGACTTCCGTTCTGCCTTGACGGGCGTGGCCAATCGAGGCGTTCGCGTCAGCTTCATTTGTTCGGAAGGCGATCACCGCCTCGATGAGCTTCGATCGGCAGCCGCCAAATTGCTAAAGAAGCTCTGCACCGAGCGCAAATTGACTCTCGATGTCATGAAAGATTGCGATCATACATTTAGCACTCTTGCCGACCAGAAGCGCCTCATCGAGATCATTTTGATGCGAGCGCAGTGGATCATATCAAGACCAACTGAATCAGCGACACGCCATGCAACTGTCGCTCTGTCTGCATTGCCGCATCAGCTTCAGTCTTAATTCAAGCCCACAAAGTTATAGACAAGCAGGTAATCATGAGCACTCAACCCACAGACTGTAGACAAGCATTGTCACCCGCGGTTCCAACCGACGCTTTTTCACGGATGTCTCCCATCTGGGATTCACGCGTAGCAACCAGCGTAACAACCTCAACTCTCCCTCACATCGAGCTTCCACAAGCGACTGCTCCTGTTGAGGACAGCGATAGATGCTCGAAAGTCCTCCCCGTGGCTTTTCTTGCCGAGGAAGAATCGTTCTATAGCCGGTATTCGTGGAGCATAAATGCGTTTCCCAGATTGAACGAAGTCGCCGAGCGGCTCGCATCGGAATTGAATAAACTCGATCATGTCAACGGTTGGCAGTACTCAGAAGTAGCGATAAATATTTTTCTTTTGTCCTGCACAATCACCGACACCATCGATGACTACCTACTAGGAACTGTCTTTGATTTTTCAAAGCTGGCCAAAGTTCTGCCTCTGGCTGGCCCGGCAATTCGGGCGGCGCACAAGGGCCTTGCATGGCGGAGCAGCACTCGGCTGTTGTTCTTAGCGAGGCTGGTTCGATGGAAGCAGGTATGGGCGAATACAGTAACTGACTTTATTGAGCATGCGCTTGTCAACAATACGGATCGATCATCGGCGTTAAGGCAACGTGATCAGCTCAAAGAACTGCTGCCGGCTCGATTTGGAAAAACAGTTGGATGCCTGCGTCCAAAGATCCCAGCATTTTTCCGTTCCAGAGACTTTGCAACTCCTGACTGTCTCGAACTAGCGCGCAAATTCATGCTTGACTTTGCCGATCCGGTCCGTCCTGCCATTGTGGTCGGATTGCGTACGGCTGGTTCATTTCTGGCACCGTTGACTTGCGCTTACCTCAGAGCTAAAGATACGGATGCGCGTTGGATTGCTATTCGACCGTCAAAGGGAATTACAGGCTCGGAGCAGAGAGAGCTCGAGCGCGCCGCGAGCCAAAGGTGCCGCGCGTTGATCGCCGACGAGTCGGTCCACTCGGGACAAACGCTGGCGAAGACAATCACAATCCTTCGCAGAGCCGGCTTTGCTGAAGCGGATATAGTTGTCCTAAATCCTGTTGAGCCGGCACTTCCCGATTGGAAGAGTTCGCGCCTCCTTCAATCCCTTCCAAAAATTCGCGTAGTAAGCCTTGAACCTGCCGAGCGTTACAAATGCCGCGTGTTGGATTCTATTTCCAAGATGCAAGTACTGCTCGACGAGTACTTTAAAGCACGCGGCTATTCGGATGTTCGCGTCGTCAGCGGCGGTGAATTCAAAAACCTGAATTCGACCTGGCGAGATCGACCTCCCGAGCGTGTTGATCACCGCCTCAAAAGAATTTACGAGGTCCATGTCAAACACTCGAACGGATCAGAGGAAGTTCGCTATGTTCTTGCGAAGAGCGTCGGCTGGGGATGGCTAGGCTATCACTCATTTATTGCAGGTCACCGATTGGGTCAATGGACTGCGCCTATTGTCGGACTTCGCGACGGAATTCTGTTTTCCGAGTGGCTACCGCAAGGAAAGACCCAGGCTGTCTCAAGTCTGAACAGCACAGGCATCGTTGATTACCTCGCCAGCTATGTTGCGGCACGAGCGAAACACCTTTGGCTAAGAGATGACCCCGCGTTGGACTTGGTAACCGAAGATCGGCACAAGGGTCTGGAACTTCTATCGGGTTATCTGATTCGAGCTTACGGATCTCGTATCGTCGCGGCTGCAAAACGACCATGGTTGCGGAGGCGACTTGCAGAACAGAATCGCTTCTTGCCCGTAATGACCGATAGCAGGATGACGCCCGGTGATTGGCTTACAGGCGACGTTCCGAAAAAAGCCGACTTTGAACATCATTGCTTTGGAAAAAACGAGCTCGGCATTACCGATCCTGCTTTTGATCTGGCAACAGCTATGCTTGAGTTTGGCCTGTCGGATGCGGATTCTCAATGCCTGGTCAAGCGCTACATCCAGGAGAGCGGCGACACAAATGTGGACGAGCGGCTCTTCTTCAATAAATTTCTCGCAGGTATACGCGCGCAAAGCCTTGCAGATCACGATTTAACTCAACCGCGCTTATTTTCCGTTCGAGGTGAAGCAAATCGCCAATATATCTCTGCGTGGAATTTCCTGGTGAAAGAATCAATAAAGGAGTGTGGAAGACTCTGCAGCAAACCGAAGGACATCTATTGGCATACGCCATTGGTCGTCGCTGATATCGACGGAGTCCTCGATCGCATGGTATTCGGAGTTCCCTGCACAACTGCGGCCGGCATCAAAGCACTCTCCCTGCTGCACGCTCATCATTTCTGTATCGCCGTCAATACAGCACGAACGCTTAGTGAGGTTAAGCAATACTGCCGAGAATACAGTTTTGCTGGCGGGGTGGCTGAGTATGGCGCAGTTGTGTGGGACGCACTTTCGGATCGACAACGGGTGCTCGTCGACAAAGATTCTCTAGAGGAGTTGGAAAGAACGCGAGACGCCTTCCGACGAATTCCCGGATGTTTCCTCAACGACGATTATCTGTATTCGCTCCGAGTATTCACTTACCAGAACGGCCGTACAGCTCCGGTTCCCGCACTCCTCGCTCAAGACTTACTCTCGGAGCTTGGAGCCGACCGGCTTCGGATACATCACACGGGCCTGGATACTGCAATTGTTGCGAAGAACATCGACAAAGGTGTTGGATTGCTTGCAATGCTGGATCTCGTCGGCTTGCCCAAAACGGATGTAGCCGCCATTGGGGACTCCGAACCTGATCTCGCGATGTTCCGCGTTGCGAACCGGTCCTTTGCTCCCGGAAATGTGACGTGTCGGAAGGAGGCTGAACTACTTGGCTGCTCCATCGCACGCTCCTCGTACCAACCAGGCTTGTTGGAGATAGCGAAGCGAATCGCGCATCCGAACGGCAGCTCCTGCGATCGTTGCAGAGACATCGAGCGGAATTGGCCGAAAGAAAAAAACTTATTCATCTCCCTGATAGAAGCTGCCGATCAGAAACCGCTGCCTCTTCTGCTTCGTAACCTGCACTCCCTTTCATTCCTGGCTCCATTCAAGAAGTAACGACTTCCGTTTACCCGAGCCCTTTCATGCTTCGTCGCCTTCTTCCTGCAGCAAACGCCATTTTTGTTGGACACATGATCCCACGGCTGGGATCCATAATTCTGGTTCCTTTGTTCCTGAGGAACTGGTCGGCGACCCTGTATGGGGAGTATCTGGCCCTTTTTGCGGCCGTTAGCTACCTATCAGGCCTTGATATTGGAATGCAACAAGCTTCGGTGAACCGCTTGACACAGGCATATGCGAAAGGAGATCTAAACGAGTATCGGAGAATCCAGCATACTACGATCGGGTTCTACGTTGCTTTAGCTACGCTAGTTACATTGATCATCATTGTCCTTGCACGGCTGCTGCCTCTCTCCCATTGGATTGGCCTGAAAGTAACAGACGCCATCACTGGCAACAGAGTAATAATTCTGCTCGCTATCTACGTAATGTGGTCGCTGCCCGTACGGCTCATTGTCGCCACCTACCAGACCACCGGCAATCTAGCGCGTACTCAGTGGATAGGCAACGCGCAGCAGATCCTTGTAATGCTCCTCTCAGCGCTGGTTCTGATTTTAGGCGGAGGAATGCTGAGTATTGCATTGCTTCAGGTACTAACAATCGTTCTTATCGCTATGTATGTTCTGTTCGATTTACGCCGACGCTGTATACCGCTGTTTCCTGGCATGGCCGGGATGCGAGTATCAATATTGAAGGAGTTGGCACATCCGAGCCTGCTGTTTGCGCTGCTGCTCGTCGGCAATCTCATTGCTTTCCAGGGCAGCACGCTCATTATTTCCGCTCTACTCGGCGGACTAGCGGTCGCCGTTTTGTCTATTTCGAGAGCGATGATCGACGTGATTCGTCAGGTCCTTTATAGCATTACCCTCGCCCTTTGCCCTGATTTTGCTCGCATGGAAGTTCTCGGAGAGTTCGACCGGCTGAGAACAGTTCACCGCCTCACGGTGGCGGCAACGGCAGCGATCACGCTCGCTCTTGCGGCGAGCGTCTGGTACGAGGGCGGGCAAATCATTACAGTGTGGACGCGTGGGCGCATTGAGCCCGACATCGTCTTGCTTCGGCTTTTTCTCGTCCTTCTAGTCTTCCAAACACCCTGGGCGGCGAGTTCCGCGATCGGAACTGCAACCAATCGACATGGCACCCAGGCAGTTGGATACTTTTTCGCTGCCTTGATCGGAGTCGGTATCATCGCTGTTCTCGTACACCGACTAGGAGCTTGGGCTGTCCCGGTTGGCCTGATTTTTGGCGAAGCGATATGTTGTTACCACTTCGTAATCAAATCCACTTGTAAGACAATTCACGAATCCTACAGTAGATTCGCGATCCGCTTGTGGATCGGATTTGCAATCACATCGACACTCGTACTGACGGTCGGCTGGCTGATTCACACTTTTGCTCCAGGACCCATGCTCGTGCGCTGCGCAGTCATGGGGATGTTCATGTTAACGGCCGCGGCGATATGTGGCTGGTGCGTCTGGCTAACCTCTCGCGATCGAACTTTGCTTCTTGCCGTATTTCGACAATTGTTCAACATTTCCGCTAAGAGACTACCGTCGCCCCTGTTCGAGCGGACTTCCACCGCTCAGGAAATAATGCAATGAGCAGTTGCCGCATTCTTATCTTTTCGAACGCTCGGCCATCACGAGCATGGACTCTTGCCGAGCGCGTTGCTCGGGAAATACCGGATGTCGAGATCTGTGGAATCGTGCAGGCACCCAGACGCGAGCTTCCGATGGAGCAGCAACTGATTATGGACGGTCGCAGCAGCGACTCGGGCACCGCGCGCTTCCGGAGACCACTCTCGTTCCTGCATTCCCTTTGCGAACACATCATAGAGAGAGCACTGTCTAGTATTCATGGCGTTCGTGCCGACATACACTCATTTACTCCCGCGCATCTCGCTCAGAAGTGCGATGCGAAAGGAATTCCCATTTTGATTCCATGGAATGGGGACTACTCGAAGACGACCAGCTTTGTTGTGGAACGGCGTCCCGATTTCGGGATCATCCTTAGCTCGCAACGGATTCCTGACAACCTGCTCACGATCCCGCGCCGAGGTTGGATTGCAGCGCGAAATGTTGCTGAGCAGCGAGGGCATGAGCCAGCAGGAACGACGATTGCAGCCGAATGGAACGCGGCAAACTCGAGTGCGTTTACCTTGGCGCAACTCACTCTGCCGCACCAACCTTACGATGATCCGATAAGCGTATCGCTCAAAGCAGATTTACTCTGCGATGATCTCGCAATCGAAAGTATCAAACATCTTGTCCATGGAACTGCTGACGAAACCTCAGCCGAGTTAGCCGACTGGATACAGCAGGTATTTTCACCTTACCTCGAACAACTCCAACTCTCTTCAACTCCGACCAGTGATGTTAGTCCTCAGTTCCGCCACCGGCCAAGATGGAAGCTGTGCCTGGATACATTGCTACTTTGCTCCCCGCTCATCATTACTCGCAATTGGTATAGGAGACTCCGACGCAAATACCCGATCACAATTCTCACTCACCACTTGGTATCGGATCGCCCGCATCGCATGGGTATTTCTACACAGGCGTTTTGGCGACAAGTCAGATTTCTGCAACGCCACTATCGAATCGTCAGCCTGGCCCAAGCAGTTGAGTTGCTTAAAGCCGGCAAAGTAGACGCTCCAACGGTCGTCTTGACCTTCGATGACGGATACGCCGATAACTTTTTAGCGCTTCGCGCAGTTGCGGAAGAGACGGGCGTTCCGATCACGATGTTCATTTCAACGGAACCAGTAACTCACCAACAGGAGTTTCAGCATGATATCGAGAACGGAATTCGCGGAGCCCTGCCGCTAACTTGGGAGCAGCTTCGTTACTGGAGTTCCAGACAGGTCGAGTTCGGGGCACACACGCGCACGCATTTTGATTGCGGCTCGAAAGACAATGCCAGGCTGGACTTTGAGATTGCCGGATCCAAGTTCGATCTTGAACAGCGTTTAGGAACAGCCGTGAACTTCTTCGCATTTCCGTTTGGACAACCCGAAAACATGTCCGCGGAAGCAGTGCAGATCGTTCGAGCGAACTACCCGTTCTTTGTCTCTGGCTTTGGCGGCGAAAACCATTGCGGAGGAGGCGACGGCCAGCATCTGCGGCGGAAGAACCTGTATGCAAACTCGTGGGAGCTGGAGCTTGAGCTGCAAGGGATATTTGACATAGTCGATACGCTGAAAAGATCGCTCTCACGTCGCAAGAGCAAACCTGACAGAGTTTTTGAGCACGTTCCCCTCTCTTCTTCTCAGAAAGGCTCACGGCCAGCACTTCACACACCTGACTTCGACACATCAGGTCTCGATTCCACTCCGTTGTAGGCACGATTCTCTATCACTCTCTGCAATATCAAGTTCACATCAACACTTTCCGGGAGGTACATTCCGATGAGGCGGACACGCTCACTCGCAACATTATTCATTTCGGTATTAACAGTCCTTTCCATTTCTCTACATGCTCAGCTCCAGGAGCCGACTCCGCCAGTCAATCTGATCATTGACTCTGATATGGCGATCGATGCCGACGACGTCGGTGATCATGCCATGATGTGGGCTCTTGCCGATCGAGGCGAGGTCAACGTCCTCGCAGTCATCTGTTCATCCGCCAATGACTATAGCGCTCCTGCCATGCGAGCGATTGCCACCTACTACGGACATCCGAATGTGCCGATTGGTGCGAACAAGGCGAGCACGCCAAACATAAACAATTCAGCTACGAGTGCGTATACGCGGCAAATCGTCAATCAGTTTGGAACGCCTGGCGACACGCGCGCCAACTATCCCGATGCCGTAACTGTATATAGACAGGCTCTTGCCAATGCTCCTGATGGAAGCGTGTACATCGTGGCTAATGGATACTATGAACCATTGCAAGGCCTGCTTCAAAGCCAGCCAGATTCGATAAGTCCACTCACGGGAGTGCAGTTGGTTGCTCAAAAGGTTCGACGCTTAGTATCTAGCGCTGGCTGGTTTCCTTCTGGAGGAGAGGGGAACTTTGAAGCCGATACAGATGCCGCCACTTATGTGTACGCAAACTGGCCGGGCGAGATTGTCAATATTGGCGCCGATACTGCTTTTGATGTAACCACCGGTCCTTCGCCAACGTCCGATCCTACTGTAGATCCGGTGAAGGACGCCTATAACCTATATGCCAGCGCTCAAGGTCTGACCTCAGCAACTACAACGGCATGGGGTCAGTTAGCGCTCCTCTATGCCGTTCGCGGCGGTGTGGGAACGAACTTCACTATCGGAGGCTACAACGGCCAGACTACAATCGATGATACAAACGATCAGTTCCGGGGCCAAAACTTCTGGTCGCCCTCTCCTCAAATGGGACACTCATATCTGAAGAAGCAAATTGCAGCCAGTGATATGGCCGCCATCCTCAATCCGCTGATTCAGAGTTCCTCGAACATGCCTATTTTGCGCAGCCTGTCACCGACAAGCGTGTTTGTTGGCAGCTCTGGCCAAACTGTCACTATCAACGGGAATAACTTCTTCCAGGACTCGCAGGTTATGGTAAATGGAAGCGGTCGTTCGACAACATTTGTTAGTGGCACGCAGCTGAGTGTGCAGCTTAGTGCAGCGGATTTCAGCCAAGTAGGAAATTTAGCGATTACAGTTTCGAACTCCTCCGAGGGGAACTGGACATCGAACACACTGAATCTGAGTGTTGCTGCGGCAGCGCCGACTCTCAGCAGCATTTCACCATCGGCTGCAACTGCGGGCAGCGGACCTATAACGCTCACTGCTACCGGCAGCAGCTTCATGAGCAATTCAGTTCTGCAAGTTAATGGGGCCGCCCGTAGCACAACCTTCATTAGCGGCACACAACTCTCCACTACTCTTACCAGCAGCGATCTTGCTACTGCGGGATCGTTAGCAATTACGGCGTCAACTCCGGGCGGCGGAACGAGCTCGGCCCTTACTTTCACAATTAATAATCCAGCGCCTTCGCTCTCAACCATATCGCCGACTACCGTGACCGCCGGCGGCTCCGGCTTCACCTTGACGGTGAATGGGTCTAACTTCGTTGGTGGATCTGTCGTGAGGGTGAATGGAGCCAACCGTTCCACTACCTTTATCAGCACTACTCAGTTGACCGCATCGATTCCCGCATCTGACATTGCTGCGGCGGGCAATCTATCGATTACGGTTTTCAATGCTGCTCCTGGCGGCGGTACATCATCTGCGGTTACGTTAGCTGTCAGTAACCCAGTGCCTTCAATCTCGAGCGTTTCGCCGAATCCGGCTTTAGCTCTGGCCAGCAGCTATACGCTCACGGTTACGGGAAGTGGATTTGTGAAAGGTTCAGTCATCCAGATTGACGGCGGAGCGCAACCGACTACTTTCATTAGTGCGACTCAAGTTCAAGCTAAGATTAGCGGCGGACTCCTCTCGATCGGAGTGCACTCGGTTACAGTGTTCAACCCAACTCCAGGCGGCGGCACTTCCAACTCAGTCAATCTGACTGTGATCTCGATACTCGGGCAGCTAATGCCTCCCCCGCCGGACCTCTCACTTACACCGCTGGACGCCAGGCCTGAATCGATGGTCTCACTCGCAGCTTGACGGATAACTCCTACCGAACCACAAGGGCTGATGGACGGGCCTGAACGGTGATGTGAAAACCGCCGGGCCCGTCCGTCATTTTAGAAGCACAGAGGCTTCGTACGTTTCGCGCTCAGACCATGGATAGCAATGCTGGACCTCTGACGAGCGAAACCTCTACGTGTGCCTTCTTGACTCTTTCATCAGCAATGATGATTCCGAAGCGATCATGGGCTCAGGCCAGTATCTTCAAGGTCCTGCAATCCAATCTGCGCAAGGCGTGAATCGCGCACCGTCTGCGCTCGACAAGTCTCAGACAAGGCAGCGTTTTTATCACCCAGAGCTGGATGCAATCAGGATATTTCTGTTCGTTGGCGTCTGGAGTTACCACGCGCTACCGCGCGAGGAGAGCTACTACATTGCGCGCCATGTGCCGGTGGCACTCGCGTCTCTCATCAGCGGCGTCATCCGCGCCGGCATGTGCAGCCTCGACGTATTTTTCATCCTCAGCGCCTTTCTGATTACAGAGCTGTTGTTACGTGAAAAGGAGTTGCGCGGACAAGCTGACTTAAAGAGGTTTTACATCCGGCGGCTTTTGCGGATCTGGCCGCTTTACTTTTTTGTGATCGGCCTTGCCGGCCTGATTTCTATTTTTGATCGAAGTCAGCCGCTGAGTTCGCTCTACGCAATCGCATTTTTCTTTTTTGCGGGAAACTGGATCGTCGTCCTCAATGGCTATCCCGCAGCCAGCATGATCGGACCTCTTTGGAGCGTTTCGTTCGAAGAGCAATTCTATCTATTGTGGCCGTTGGTGCTGTGCAAGGCGCGAAAAGCAGTTGTTTACGCAATTGTCGGCGCGCTGCTCGCGACGGGAACTTTTGTCCGACTCACGCTGTTGCTCAGGCACGTACCGTTCGGCAGTCTTTGGTACAACACGTTTGTCCGGCTGGATTCGATCGCCTGCGGAATCGTTCTGGCATTTGCCTTACACCGACAGCCTCTGCCGCGAATTGGACGTCTTGGCCGAATTGCGCTGCTTGCCTTCGCTCTATTCATATGGTTCGTCGTCGGCCGATACTGCGGTTTGCATGACCAGGTGCCGCCAGTAACTGGAGGCTTAATTGGCTTTCCGCTCATGTCGCTGAGCGGAGTATTGATTTTTATCGCAATCCTCGGAGGCGGACAGGATGGCCTTTCGTTTTTCACGCGCCCAACGCTGGTGTATCTGGGAAAGATCTCCTACGGACTCTATGCGTTCCACATCCTGGCTCTTCGGTGTGCCTATTATCTTTTTACACATTATCGTGGTCCCTTTCACATGACTTTATCCTCGGCAGCGGCGCTGTCGCTAACGTTGGCGATGGCTGCGGCCTCGTTCCGTTGGCTGGAGAGTCCATTCCTGCGTTTGAAGCAACGGAAGTTTACGTACGTTCCTTCGGGACCTGTGATTGACGAGAACGTGGAAGAACCCCGCCACACCGAAGTGCCCGTTCTAGGCAAAGCCGATACAAACGAAGCATCGCCCGAGATCTGCCCTGCTCCTATTTCGGGAAGTCTCGAATCCGCTCCTATCGAACCTTGAGTAAGTAGACGTCGGAGCACTCGCCGGGAACGTGCATGTCGGCTGGGCAACCGGCATGGAAGGCCATGTTGCTGGTGAAAACGAGATACTTGCCATCGCGACTGATGGCTGCATGAGGTTGTCCCCAATAGTTCTCGCTACTGCGCGAGCGCGCATGAGCCAAACGATAGACGGCGCTTCCATCGACTTTCGCCAGCATGATTTCATCTTCGTAGAGCTTCCAATTTTCGGCGTCTGGCTTCTCGTACTTGGAATTGTTGGAAAGCAGCTCCGGTCCTGACTTGCGATCGTCAAAGAACGACAGCGCAATCCACGGTTGTGAAGAATCGCCACGATAGCTCACGTGCCAGTAAGGCTGATGATCGAGCAGGCAGGTCGCGGAGCGCAGATCGCTGAGTTGCCTCACGTCGATGCCCGCTCCGCTTGCGCACGGATTGCTCAGACCCGGCAGAGTGTAGGAGCTGTTGGAAGCGATGAAAACGGATTTCCCGTTTAGATCGTAGCCGGTGTCGTAGTGGTCGGTTTTATCCTGCAGGTGGACCAAGGTGCTGCCATTCCAAAGCCGCACACCTTGCTCGGCGCCGCTGCCATCGCCAAGAAACTGGATGGTAAGCAGGTTATCAGCAGTGAGCTGCAATTTATGAATGCACCCGGGCTGCGCGGCTCCGTTGATGTCGCCATTGATCGTGCAAGTAGTGGTATAAGCAGTGCTCTTGGTTTGGTTCCGAAGCGACCATACGAAGGCATCCATCGTGTTGTTCGCGTTCTGGCCAACGAGAGCAATATGATCGCCGTCCTGCGATAAGTCTGCCGCGTCCGGTGAGACGATATTTTTGTACTCCTTAAATATATGCAGAGCGCTCGGCTTTACTGTATTGCCGGAGATAACGCCCTTATACAGAGCGTTCTTTGCCGCGTAGTAGAAGACGTTGCCATCAGACGCGTCCCACACAGGATGGCCGCTGAAGCCTGGCATCTTTGCGACAGGAACTACCACGCCTCCATTCACATCTCGCAGGCGCCAGTTCCCGTCGTCCGAGACAACAAAGAGCATCGAGTCGCCGGCATTTATGGATGTCAGCGTCGAGTAGTAGTTCATGAACGCCACATGCTTGCCGTCCCATGCGGTCTCGTCGCGGCTGCTGTCGGTGAGCCTCTTCACCGAGCAGCCAAATGCAGGATCGATATAGCTTTTGGCCAATGATGGCGGTGTAAACGTGTCCCAGGCCGGTGGAATGTGGACCTGCTTGTCGTCTGGCTTACCGCAAGTCGGATTCTGTGCCGATGCGCTCTTGCTTTGAGCTTCGCTCCCGACGACTACTGAGGAATCTACAGGTACTCGGTTTGAAGTCTGGCTTTGGATCGTCCGAAACTCAAACGTCACAAACAGGAGCGCGACCAGAAATAGCAGGGTAGTTCGAAGCAATTTCATCTCTTCACTCTCATCGAGGATCGCGGCGAAATGTATTCAATCTTGAACCTCAGATGCAGCTTTGAAAAGCGGCGGTGTTTGTGAGAACCGAAAACCGAACAATTCGGATTCTTCATTTGCGCGCCAGCCAATTTCATGGTGGGCCGGAAAAGCAGATTCTGCATCACGCGATCCTGGCCTCATCGCCCGAGCAGGAAATTTGGCTAAGCTCATTTCGCGATGGTCCTCGCCGTCCGGAGTTCCTTGAACGAGCCGAGAGAGTGGGACTGCCAACACTTGAGTTCAGCTCGGGTCGATTTAACTCGCGCACAGCGATGGAGCTAGGTCGCTCTTTAAAGGAGAACAACATTTCCCTGCTCTGCACTCACGGTTATAAAGCCGATCTCTTGGGGTGGGCGGCTAGCCGTCTAGCAAGTTGTCCTCAGATCGCGTTCGCGCGTGGCTGGACTGGAGAAAATTGGCGCATCAGGCTCTACGAGCGAATCGATCGTATGATTCTGCGCTGGGTTGACTGGGTAGTATGCGTTTCGCGCCCTTTGGCCGATGAAATAGGAAGAAAACGGATGGGCCGAACGCCTCCTCGAGTTATTCCCAATTGTGCACTCCTTCGTTTTCAGAATCGCGTGTTACCCGTGGACCGCTCGCCCTCGAAACACGCACTCGGCCTCCCATCCGATAGCTTTTGCGTGTGCGCTGCAGGCAGGTTGAGTCCTGAAAAGGGACACCGATATCTTCTCCAAGCGGTGCCGAATCTGATTGGCCGAATTCCTAACTTGTTGATTGTGCTTCTTGGTGAGGGACGCGGACGCGCCGAACTGGAGAGACAAGCAATAGAACTGGGTATTACAAAACACGTGCTTTTCGCCGGATTCAAGAAGGACATTCAACCGTGGATTCAAGCTTCCGACCTGCTGGTGAATCCTTCCCTGACCGAAGGCACTCCTAATGTTGTGTTGGAGGCTATGGCGCTTGGCACTCCTGTAGTTGCCACTGCGGTGGGCGGAGTGCCGGATCTGATTGAGCATCTGGAGTCGGGAGTTCTGGTCGCAGCGGGTGACTCCCATTCGTTAGCTGCCGCAATCCACGCCAGCTTTGCGAGCCGTGCTGAGCGAGAGCGTCTGGCACAAAACGCTAAAACACGCCTCTTCGAGTATTCACCTGAGCTGCAGACAAGACGGTTGAACGAACTGTACGCGACGGTACTCGACACTTCAGAAAAAGTTGCCGTACCCAACTCCCCTGAGCTTGCTGGTTCAAAAGTAGCTTAGGTACTCGGGTCCATTTCTCTCACGCTCAATCACTTCGAAACCGTCATGCGAATCGCAACTGATATAGATGGGCTAGAGCGCGTAGCACCTCGCGACATTTCCATCACTGCATTCCCCGCTGAGAAATTCGCTGCACGCTGGAAACGCAACCTGCATCTGCTCAAGGCTGCATTCGCAGCAGACTACCTGATCATTCACTTTTCCCTGATTGAAGTGCTGTTTTTCGCCACGCTGCTATTCATCGTTCCATTCCACCGCTGCCGGCTGGTGACACTGGACTTTTTTGTAATTGCACCGCCCGCTTGGCTGCGGCCCATTGTGCGCTGGTCCCTGTCGCGGATCGATAAGATGCTCGTCTATTTCCGCGATAGCTCGGCGTTCGAGGAGCTGTACGGGCTGCCAAAAGGCAAGTTTCACTATGTTCCGTTTAAGGTAAACAAGTTCGAAAAGGTACTAAACACGGAAGTGTTCGATGGCGAATACATCGTCGTTGCCGGTCGCTCCCGCCGAGATTTTCGGACGCTCTTCGCAGCGGTTCAAGAATTGCCGTATCCAGTGAAGGTTCTAACCGCACGCGAACAGGACATCAACCCTCATGGATCATCTCTGGCAGGAATCGCATGCCCACCGAATGTTGAAATCCTTTACAACGATAGCGACGTAGATTTCTTTTTGAAACTGATGTCAGGAGCGCGCCTGGTCGTTCTTCCTTTATTAAGGGGAGCCGGCATTCAGGCTGGAATCGCTGTCTATCTTGTGGCAATGGCGCTGCACAAGTGCGTGATTATCTCGGAAGCTCCAGGAGTGAGCGATGTACTGCTTGATGGTCAAGCACATATTGTTCCGGCTGGAGATCCACCGGCACTCAGAGATGCAATCCAACAACTCTGGCAGGATGTCCGGTTGCGTCAGCAATATGCGCATGCTGGATACCATTACGCCATCGCACTCGGAGGAGACGACGAGCTTCGGCGCTCGATATTGCACTCAGTTGATTGCTTCACAGACATGCATGTAGAGCATCATGACTCATTAGCGAGCGCGGCCAGGAGTTGAGGGATTCTCGCAGGCCACGCCTACTTGCATCATTCTCTCTCGGACTATCCACCGATTTGGGTAAGCGCTCCTCAAAAGCTGCTGCTGCCCATTCTCGTTTGAATCCTCGCCGCTCTGCATCCCAAGCCATCACCCAAAGTTCCCTTGAGTAAAGGTCAGACCATGGTCTCCTCGCAAGTATTGGACCTATGCTTCGTTCGCTTCGCGTTGTTGGTAGCCTTCAGCCTCACAACACTGCCGTTAACGTCTACAGCGCAGATTTTACCTGGCGGCTCCGGCGGTACGATCTTCACACCGCCGCAGAATCTCTCGAACGATCCAGGCAACTCTTGGGCTCACCAGATGGTCGTCGATCACCAAGGCAATCTCGATCTAACTTGGTGGGACGACAGTCCGGGTTATGGAGCGTTCTTCTTCAAGCGGTCCATCGATGGGGGATTAACTTTTTCCAGCCCGCAAAGCCTCTCAAATGACCCGGGAGGTACAGGCCCAGCGAACATGGCGGTGGATTCTGCCGGCACTATTTATCTCGCTTGGGGAACTGGGACTGGAGCATTCTTTTCGCGCTCTTCCGATGGCAGTAACTTTTCTGCTCCAGTGCAGATTATCAACTATGCTGCGGCTCCGAGCATCGCGCTCGGCCCAAATGGGAATATCTACGTGGGTTGGGTGGATGAAACGCTATACCACAACGTGTTTTTTAGTCGGTCTGAGGATGGCGGTGGAAGCTTCTCTTCTCCAATATTACTTTCGGCAACCCTTCCCTTTGATTACCATCCGCTGATTGCGGCGGACTATTCCGGCAATATCAATGTCGTATGGCAGAGTACCCTCGGGGGCGACACTCACATCGCGTTTACGCGTTCGAGCGATGGCGGTAACAGTTTCACTGCGCCCGTTGTGCTGCTAGGCGGGGACTCGCGGTCACTCGGGATAGCTCTCGATTCCAGCGGCAACATCGATGTGGTATTCAGTACGGTGCCATTCGGAAACGTCTTCCTCGACAGGTCAACCGATGGGGGCGTTAGCTTTGCTCTCACCAACGTCTCGAACAACAACAATATTCCGCACTACATTACCCCTGGAAATGCGCGAATGGTTCTCGATTGCAACGATAATATTGATGTGGTTTGGGATGACAGCATTGGCAATATATTCTTCACCCGCTCAACTGATCAGGGCACTACCTTTACCTCTAAGGCTATCGCGAATGGCACGGTGCATAACTTTGCTCCAAGGATCGCCTTGGATTCGAGCGGCAACATAAACCTGGTCTGGATAGGTCTAACGAGCAGTTACGACATATTCTTTAGCCGTTCAACCGATAACAGCACGACGTTCTCCCCCGCCCAAAAGCTCTCCAACAACACCGGCAATTCAAGCCCAGACCCCCAGATTGTCCTCGATTCCCTGGGTAACGCGTATATTACCTGGATAGACTATTCGTCCGGGAACGCCGATGTTTTCTTTACCCGAGATCTTGTGCAGGTTCCACCGGCACTACCCAGCCTTCCTTCGCTGCCGTAATCGCGAGCTGAGCTCGAACTCCGGAGGACTACTGCTCGTCAGCAACCGTCCAGCAAATCGCCTTAATCATTCTTAGGTGTGACCATGAGGCTATTTTTCGCCCTGCTAATGATGTGCTCTTTTTGGCTTCCCGCCGCGTGCAGCATATGCGGACAAGTTAATGATGGCAATGTGCACCTTCCTCCGAATTGGGACAGCTTCACGCCACCGGCTGAGGGACAGAGCTATGTGGATCCCGCTTTTGGATGCACGGTTACTCGGCTGACTAACGCTTCAACCGATGAAACAACGTGGGACGGCAAACACTTAAGTTTCAGAAATTACTATTCCACATTCACTACCATCAACGCTACTGACACGATGGTATTCATTGCGTCTGATGATGGCAATTGGCGGATCAAGGACATGAACGGGGCAATCTTAGTTCCAGTTATCAATATGCCATCATTTAACGGTCACCCGGTCTGGGATGCTTCGAACGGTAACATATTTTATTACACTGCGGACAATACACTGTATAGCGGAACGATAGATCCAAATACAAAGTCTGTGGTAATGACGGCGTTGCATACGTTTGCGGAGTACACGCAAGGCGTTATTTCGCCAGACTCCGCAGATCTGTCGCAGGATGGCGATCACATCGCTCTGGTGGGCCAAAATCCCACGAACACGATGGACGTGTTTATGTGGTCTTTGGGCGGTCAAAGCAAAAGCTCTGTGTATACGACAACGTGCACAGTCACGGGTACGATTAGTACAGGAGCTTCAATCGGGTGCATCCATAAGCTACAACTGACTCCTGACAATCTATTAATCATCGAATTTGAAGAAGAAGGCACAGGTTCCGAGCAAGGGGCGCGCTTGTGGAGAAATAATACCCTCGTGCACTTAGAGGATGCCACCAACCATTACGATACAGGCTATGATCTTAATGGCAATCCTGTCTTTGTGGCAATGAACAGCTCCGCTACTTTGTCCGGCGTCACGAATCCTTGTCCCAGTGGGTCTGGAATCGACGAAAGACAGCTCAATAACTTTCAGTCGAGTATTTGCCTTCTTGATAACCAGCCGAGCTGGCATGTCAGTTACCGCGGTAGCGTGACCCAACCATGGATTACGCTATCTTTGTTTGACGATCGTCCTTTAGGACCAGAGTTCTTCACCAGCGACACTACTCGTTATGAGGCTCCAACATCAAGTAATTGGGGCCTTTATGAAGACGAGGTTGTGGTGGTGAAGGCCGACGCCAGCGTTGTCTATCGTTTGGCGCATGCTCGTTCCCGAAGCGAGGAGCCATACCCAGGATACTGGGCGCAACCCCATGCAGCCATCAGTCGCGATGGAAAATACATAACATTTACCAGCAACATGGCATTCGCGAACGGTTGTCCAGCAAATATGCACGTTGCAAGCGATTGCTCAGATGTATACGTAATTCGGCTTCAAACGAACTCGGGTCTCGCAATCTCACCGAGCAGCACAACGTTAAGCAGAGGGGACTCACAGACTTTTTCAGCCAGCGGCGGTACTGGCCCGTACACGTTTACCATCCTCACGAACAATTCAGGCGGGAGTATCAACAGCACAACAGGAGTTTACACGGCTGGCTGTTCGGGGGGAATGGTTGACACGGTCCGAGTTACCGATAATTTAGGTAATACGAGCGATGCGTCTATAACCGTTAATACCGCGTCGAATATCGGCTTTGTTCAAACAATTTCTCCAGGCTTTGTAACCGCATCGAGCCAGTCCGCCACAATCAATGAAACGGCAGGTGATTTGATTGTCGTCCCAGTTTATTGGAACGCGGACTCTGCGACAATCAGTGTTTCCGACACGAAAGGAAACACATATCTCAGTGTTCCTGAGCAGAACCTTCCTGGTGCAGGCTGGGGAACGCAGGTGCAAATATTCTATGCACAAAACGTTGCCGGTGGATCCAACACCGTCACGGTGACGCAATCGACAGGAGCTCACGCCGTTGGCTTTTATCTCGTCGAGTATTCAGGAATTCGGACGAGTGGCGCTCTTGACACCTCAGTTGGTCAGGTCGCTCCTTCGAACACCAGCACAATGAGCACGGGCAACATGAGCACCTCCGGGTGTCAGGATGTCGTAGTCGCCTTATTCAATGACACTTCATTTGCATCCGGACAGATCAGCGCCGGAGCCAGTTTCACCAGCCGGGGCACGGACAATGGGTTTATTTCGATGGTACAGGATAATGCCCCCGGAATCGGTCCAGGAACGATCAATCCTAATGCGACTCTGCCGTCTTCAACGCAGAGTTGGGCAGCAACGGCAGCTGCTTTCAAATCGAAATAAGAAGCGGAGCCTTTGCAGGCTTTGATTCATTCTTAGCGAACGACCATGCTTCGCGTGTTCATGATGGATCTGTTGAGCGTCGTTGCTTACTACGATGCACACCTCTGCCGTGCGCTCACATCCGAAGGCATCTCCGCCAGGCTCGGTGCGATTACGTATCACTTCGATCGCGATTGTTACAGACGACTAGGCGTTCGCAATCAGCCCGGTGCGTTCGATTTTGTGGGCAGATTCCAACTGCCTAACCTGATTCGGCGCGTGCTCAAAGTATTTGAGACCTGCCTGAATATGATCGCACTCGCCGTCAGCTTTACATGGAAACGTCCGGATGTTGTGCACGTGCAGTACCTCCCTCTTTTGGAGAGGAGAATCCCGCTGGAATTGTGGCTACTCAAATACTGTCGGCTCCTTGGCAGTTCGTTGGTTGCAACGGTGCACGACATTGCTCCACATGACGGCGGCGACATTAGCACAGCGCGGTTTGGACGGGCTTTTGAAATGATGGATGCTTTGATTTGCCATTCTGCATCCGCGCGGCAACAGGTGCTGTCGCAGTTCTCGATTGCTCCTGAGCGTGTGTGGGTGATTCCTCACGGTCCACTGTTCTTCGACTCTGAGCAAGCTCCGGGAACAGCCAACGGTGAATACCATAAACAGAACGCCGGTGAATGCATCGTTCTCTGCCAGGGTATGATTCGGCCCTACAAGGGAATAGAGTTTCTCCTTGACGCTTGGAGTGAGTTAAGACGATCAGGAACGCAAGCCAAGCTGATCATCGCTGGGAATGGGGACCAGCAGATCCTGGAAGATATCCGACGCAAGGTCCGCGTACTCGAATTAGCGGACAGCGTACAGCTCTGCTTGGAGTTCCTGCCGACTGAAGTCATGATGTCTTACTACAAGGCCGCGGACATCGTGGTCTATCCTTATAAAGCTATCACCACGAGTGGCGCACTCATGACTGGAATTGCCCAGCGTAAAGCGATCGTTGCAACGTCACTGGCTCCATTTCGGGAACTTCTTGAGCACGGCAAGAATGCTCTTCTCTGCGATTACGGAGACATACAAGGACTTGCTTCTGCGCTCCGGTGTCTCATTGAGAATCCGGAGCTCAGGCATCGATTGGCGGATGAAGCCGCTGCGCTGAGTTGCGGCGAACAAACATGGCGCGAGATTGCCGCGCGAACGAGAGACTGCTATTTGTCCGTCACTGGGCGTCTGGAGCGGTCCAAGGTGCAAACTCCTGTGGTGGCACAATGAGATTAGGGATGCTAAGAAGAGTAGCGAAACGGACTCTGCCCGAAGTCGCGCTTCTGCCGCTCAAGAAAATTCACTATGCAAGAGTGTTGAGAAGCAGCACAGGGACTGAAGAGCCGGAGCTTGCTGCACTTTCCGGGCTCATCTCGGCTGGCGACTACATCCTCGACATTGGTGCGAACTTCGGCCGCTATACATATCACTTTTCAAAGCTCGCTGGTGCAAACGGTCGAGTGATCAGCATGGAGCCCATTTCCAGCACATTCCAAATCCTGAAAGCAAATGTCTCCAAGTTTGCGCTTACAAACGTCCGCTGCATTAACCAAGCAGCATCCGATTTCACTGGTTTCGTACGTATGGATATTCCGGATTCCGGCAGCGGGAAAAACTTCTATGAGGCGCACATCGTAGCGGTTGGAACTGGAAGCATTCCAAGCATTCGGATCGACGATGTCTGCCTGCGTCTGGATCTACCACGGCTAAACTTCATCAAGTGCGATGTCGAAGGACATGAATTAAATGTGCTTACTGGAGCCGTGGCCGCAATCACCAAATTTCACCCTATTCTTTTGATCGAAATTGGCGGAGATCCGGATGATCCTGCTACAAGCGCCGGAAAAGCCTTCACGCTCCTTCAAACCCTCGGCTATCTTCCCTACCTTGCGGTGAATGGGCGACTGCTGCCGAGGGCTGAAGGCGAACGCGCTACAAATTACTTCTTCCTTCCGGAGGCATTCAGGTGATCCGCGATCGAGCTGCTTTCGGGTCTACCGAATTTTGATCATGTAAATATCCGAACAATCGTTAGCTACATGCATATTCGCAGGACACCCGTTTGGGTGAGCCATGTCGCTGCTGAAGATGATGTATTTTCCGTCTCGGCTGATGGCGGCGTGCGGCTGCGCCCAATAGCTCTCCATGCTGCGCGAGCGAGCATGAGCCAAACGATAGACGCCGGAGCCATCGACTTTCGCAGCCACGATTTCATCTTCATAGAGCTGCCAATTGCTGGTCGATATCGTTCTGTAGTTTGAATCGTTCGTGAAGAACTCCGGCCCTGGAGTGCGGGAGTCGAAGAACGAGAGCGCTATCCAGGGTTGAGAGGCGCCACCACGATAGCTGATGTGCCAATATGGGACATTGTCGAGCAGACAGACGGCAGAGCTGAGATTGGTGAGTTGCGCGACATCGAGGCCCCAACCACTCGGACAAGGATTACTGACGCCAGACAGCGTGTAAGAGTTATTGAGGGACACGAAAACGGGATTTCCGTTCAGATCGTTTCCTGTATCGTAATGACCGGTGTTGTTTTGTAAATGCACTAACGTACTGCCATTCCAAAGACGTACACCCTGTTCGTTCCCGGTGCCATCGTTGTTGAACTGAATGCTGAGTAAATTGTTTGCTGTGAGCTGCAATTTGTGTAGACAGCCTGGTTGCCCAGAGCCGGCCACACTTCCAGTGCAGACTGTTCGATAGACTGATGTTTTAGCCTTCTGGCTGATGGACCACACGAACACGTCCATGGTGCCGTTTGAATTTTGGCCTACCAATGCAATGTGATCGCCGTCTTCCGATAAGTCCGCCATGTCCATCGATGTAATAGCGCTGTACTCGCTGAAGGTATGCTGCACAGATCCACCTACAGAACTGCCGTTGATCGTTCCGCTGAAGAGATTGTTGTTGACGGCGTAATAGAAAACATTCCCATTTGAGGCATCCCAGACGGGGTGGCCGCTAAAGTTGGGCATATTGCTGTTGGGAACAACGACACTTCCGTTCGTGCCTCTAACGCTCCAGGTACCATCACTCGCGAGCACAAAGAGCAACGTGTCGCTTGCGTTCAGCGGTGAAACTGTCGAATAGCTGTTCATCAAACCGGGATGAGAACCATCGGACAACTGTTCGCGACTGCCATCCGTGACTCTTACTACCGTGCAACCAAAAACAGGATCAACATAGGATTGTCCGGCAGGCGGTGGGGTAAACGTGTCGTAGTTCGGTGGAAGGTGAACTGCTTTGTCGTTGCTTTGTCCGCATAGGAGAGCTGATCCAGAGGTGGCTGTCGCTCCTGTGCCGGAGAGCGCGATGGTGGTTGGAGAATTGACTGCGCTGCTGACAATCGAAGCTGTTCCGCTATAGCTTCCTGCGGAAGTGGGCGAGAAGCTCACCTTTAATGATGTCGTACCGCCCGCGGCTAATGTA
>DASTZZ010000040.1 GCA_035764005.1 Terriglobales bacterium | reverse complement strand
GGTGCCTTTAAATTCTTCAAAGATCACATCGTCCATGCGCGAGCCGGTTTCAACCAGCGCGGTGGCGATGATCGTGAGCGATCCGCCTTCTTCAATGTTGCGGGCGGCGCCAAAGAATCGCTTCGGACGCTGCAACGCATTCGAGTCCACGCCGCCGGAGAGGACTTTGCCTGATGGCGGCACGATCGTGTTATAAGCGCGTGCCAAACGAGTAATTGAGTCGAGCAGGATCACGACATCGCGCTTGTGCTCGACGAGACGCTTCGCCTTCTCGATCACCATTTCGGCGACCTGCACGTGGCGGGCTGCCGGCTCATCGAAGGTCGAAGAAATCACTTCGCCCTTTACAGAGCGCTGCATGTCCGTAACTTCTTCCGGACGTTCGTCGATCAGCAGAACGATCAGCACGACTTCCGGATGGTTCGTCGTGATCGAGTTCGCGATCGCCTGCAACAGCATCGTCTTGCCGGTGCGCGGCGGAGCGACGATCAGCCCGCGCTGTCCTTTGCCGACTGGCGTAAGCAGATCCATAACGCGTGCGCTGATGTTCTCGCGCACGGTCTCCTGCTTGATGCGCTCCTGCGGATAGAGCGGGGTCAGGTTGTCGAAGAGGATTTTGTTGCGCGCCTCGTCAGGCGACTCGAAGTTGACGGCTTCGATCTTTACCAAGGCGAAGTACTTCTCGCCTTCGTGCGGCGGACGCACTTGGCCGCTAACCGTGTCACCGGTTTTGAGGTCGAATTTGCGAATCTGCGACGGAGAAACGTAAATGTCATCCGGACCGGGCAGGTAGTTGTAGTCGGGAGAGCGAAGAAAGCCGTAGCCGTCGGGCAGGATTTCGAGGACGCCTTCGGCGAAGATGTGTCCTTCTTTTTCGCTCTGTGCTTGCAGGATCTTGAAGATAAGGTCCTGCTTGCGAAGTCCGCTGGCGCCTGGAAGTTCCAGGGAACGCGCGATGCGGGTTAGTTCTGTGATGTTCTTTTCTTTCAGTTCAGCGATGGTCATGATCACCTACGGAGTTGTTGCAAATAAGGAGAGGTGTGGAATTTTGAGAAACTTCTGAAAAAATCTTGCGAAGGATCCTTGGGGGAGAACGCCGCGCCGGGCGCGCGGCAGAGGCTGCTTAAGCAGCCTGCCGCTGCGGCTCGAACGCTTCTTCAGTCGTGCCCATCACTCGGTCAGGAGCATTGGCCTTACCCACACGGGTAAGGACTTCGTTCATTGTCTCTTGTACGCGGGTGTTGGGCTTGTGGAACTTGCGAGTCGCCTTTGAAGCGACCTGGCACAGAAGGTATCGGTTCTGTACCGTGCCGAGAGCATCATAAATCAAATCAGAGCGCATGATAGGTATTTTTCCTTTCTTTTTAGAATCTTAGAGATACAGCTAACAGCCTTCTCGGAAACTTTTGGGGGCCCAGGTAAGCAGTTGCTTACTATTAGACGGCGCAGGAGCCTAAAAAGTCACAGGATCTTCATTCCTGACTACTTGCTGCGGAATTTTATTCCGGGGAGAACTCTGGCAGCGCGATAGGAGATGCCAAACCAGCTCGCAGAGTTGCTCGAATCTACAAAGCCAAGCCAAAAAACTGCTTAGCGCCCTGCAGAAGCGGTAGGGTATATGGTCGCTGGGTGGGGGTCAAGAAAAAAATCTGGCACGTATGTAAATAATTGTTGATGCTGCAGTTACTGGCATAGCTGCTGTGGACGAAGTGGACTTTGTGGACGTGGTGGACTGGGATGGAGCGAGAGAGGAACTGAGGTTTACGGGTTCTTGCCGACGTTCTGGTCCTTGTTCTTACCCTGCTGAGCTTACGGTCGTCAATTTGTCCACAAAGTCCACTCCGTCCACTAAGTCCAGTTCGTCCGCCCGACACTGGCTTTTTGCCCCAAAATCTGCCCCGCCTTGTAACCTTTCCCACCATGCTCAGTTTTCATCTTCGAAAGGGGCGGCGAGCTGAAGAGCAAGCCATGGCCACAGCGCATATCGGAATTCCCGGTCAATCGGGCCTCACGTCGGTGAAGGCCGGGGCCGACGCGCATCGCGCAATGACCAACACGCTTCCAGACGAAGAACTTATGTTGCAGGTGCGAGAAGGCGTAGGGGAAATGCTGGCGGTGCTCTTTGACCGCTATCAGAGCCCGTTGTTCAACTTCTACCGCCGGCTCACCGGCGATCGAACCGTGAGCGAAGACCTGGTGCAGGACGTCTTCTTTCGCATCCTCAAATATCGCCAGAGCTACAAGCCCGGCACTCCGTTTCGTGCGTGGATGTACCAGATCGCGCGCAACGCACGACTGGATCACGTTCGCAAACATCCTGAAGCGCTCGAATTCGAGCCGGAGATGTCGCCAGCCGTCGTGCCCAACGATGCGGCTCAGAATGAGCAACAAACAGCGTTGCTGCACAAAGCCCTGCTCATGCTGCCCGACGAGAAGCGAGAAGTGCTCGTGCTGAGCCGCTTTCAAGAACTCAAGTATGAAGAGATCGCGCGCATGCTCGACTGCGAAGTTGGGACTGTGAAAGTCCGCATTCATCGCGCGCTGCGCGAACTGCGCACGATCTTCGAAAAGCTCTCCAGCGGGAAGGCGACGCCGTCCGCTGAAGGCGAGAAAGGAATTCTGCAATGACCTGCGACCGATTCGCGCAAATGCTTTCTGACTATTGCGAGCGCCGCCTGTCGGCAACCGATATGGCATTCGCTCGAGAGCACACAGAGCTCTGCGCGCAGTGCCGCGCCGACGTCGAGATGTGGCAGAAGCTCGCAGCTTTGCCGCAAGAGGAGCCCAGCCCCGCCTCACGCGCTCGCTTCGAGCACATGCTGAACGCCTATCAGGAAGGACGCTGGGAGAAGCAGGGCCTGCAGCGCGAGCGCGGAAGCTGGTTTGCGGCCTGGATGCGCAGTGCCTTCGCCCCTCCGCTGGCAAGCGCCCTCGCAGCATGCCTGCTGCTGGTTGGGTTTATTGCGGGAGAACACTACACGTCTTCACATCAGGTCGAGAATCCGCAGATGGCTGCCATGCAGACCGAGTTGACGAACCTGCGGCAGCTCGTCGCATTGTCGATGCTCGAGCAGCAGTCGGCCAGCCAGCGTTTGCAGGGCGTGAACTACAGCACGCAGATTGATCGTGCTGATCCGGAAATTACAGGTGCGTTGCTGCACGCGCTCCGCTTCGACAGCAGTGTGGATGTGCGCCTTGCGGCACTCGACGCTTTGCGCCGCTACAAAGAAGATGCGCAGGTGCGCGCCGGCTTGCTAAACGCGCTGCAGGATCAGCAGTCGCCGCTGGTGCAGATCGCGCTGATTGATCTGTTCGTCGATATGCGCGACAGCGATGCGAAAGATCATCTACGCCGGATTGAGCAGGACTCCAAAGTGAATCCTGCAGTGCGGCAAAGAGCACAGTGGGGTATTCAGCAGTTGAGCTGAGGAGTGGGTCGGGCTTAACGGTGTGAACGGACGGAGCACTGAATAATGACTGGAAGAAATTGGGTTCTTTAGCACTGTCATCCTGAAGCGCTTCTTTTGCGCGAAGGATCTCCCGAGGAGCTTCAGGGCTAGTACGCACTTTCCTGGCTCTTATATTAAGAACCTGGCCGAGGAGCCTCTTGAGTGCAAATTAGTCGGAAGCGTCGCGGGAGATCCTTCGGCCGACGGCAGGCCTCAGGATGACAGTTCGGAAACGGTTGGATGTTTGTTCCAACGTGGGAATTATATGAGCGATAAATTCAACACAAAAACACTGCGCACCACGTCGAAAATCTTCATCAGCTTGCTGCTTGCGTTCGGGCTGAACAAAGCAACGGCGCAGTCGCCAATGCCGATGCCAAGGGTGTTTGTCGCGGCTCACCCTCATCCACACCCGCACGTTCATGTGCATGACTTCGAAGAGTCAGGCATGACCGTGACCGAGCAGGAGACGATCAACAAGACCATCCCCCTGCCCGCAGCAGGAGGACGCCGCAGTGTCACCGTCGACAACGTCTGGGGAGCGATTCACGTTGCGGGTACCGATTCGAATCAGGTTGAGTTTGTCGCGAAGAAAACGATCCACGCCGAGTCCCAGGACAAAGTCGCGCAGGCGAAGAGGGATGTAACGCTCGAGATCACGCAGCCAACGAATGGTGTAAGCCTCTACGTCAACGGCCCCTTCCGCTGCAACTGCAATTGCGACTGCGGAAGCTGCACGAATAATCGCGAACACCAGGGCTATGTGGTCGTGTACGACTTCGACGTAAAAGTGCCGCGTGACGTGGATCTCACTCTTCGCACAGTAAACGAAGGCGATGTGACTGTGAGTGACGTGAGCGGCCAATACTCAGTTCACAACGTAAATGGCTCGATTGAGATGACCAACGTTGCCGGTTCCGGCACGGCAAAGACGGTAAACGGAGAATTGAAAGTCCTATTTCGGGACAATCCCCGCACCGACTCGTCCTTCGCCACGTTAAACGGCGATGTCGATCTTTACTTCCTTCCCAAGCTCTCGGCTGATTTGCGATTCAAGACTTTCAATGGCGACGTGTTCACCGATTTTCAGATGTCTTCATTGCCGCCGCGTCAGCCCATCGAGGAGAAGCAGGGCACAAAGTTTGTTTTCCACGCAGACCGTTACACCGGCGGGCGCGTTGCCGCCGGCGGACCGGAAATCAAAGTCGAAACCTTAAACGGAGATATTCATATTCGTGAGCGTCATGATTAAGAAACTTACATTCACTCTTTCATTCATAACCATTGCAGTTCTTTCGGCTCCGCCGGCCAGCGCGGCAGCAGTTGGCAGCGGCGACCGAGTGGCGGTGCCTCTGAGCGATCCGGCGCGCCCGGCGTTTGTGAAAGCACACCTGCTCAACGGCAGCATCGCCGTGAAGAGCTACGAAGGCAAAGAAGTCATCGTAGAAGCCAAGGCTCGGTCCGGCGACGACGATCGCGACCGGGAAGGCGGCGCGGCGGGTATGCATCGCATTCCCATTAACAGCACCGGACTCGAAGTCGAAGAAGAGAGTAATCGCGTGGACATCGGAGCCGCCTCGACGCAGCGCACGATCGATCTCACCATCACCGTTCCGGTGCACACATCGCTGAGCCTGCATACGGTGAACGATGGCGACATCTCAGTCTCAAATGTTGATGGGGAGCTCGACGTGAACGACGTAAACGGGTCAGTCACGCTCACCGGAGTATCGGGCACGGTGGTTGCCCATGCACTCAACGGCAAAGTGCTGGTCACGTTTAATCGGGTAAATCCGAGCAAACCGATGGCCTTTAGCTCACTGAACGGTGACATCGACGTGACCTTTCCGGCTGATCTGAAAGCGAATCTCGTCATTAGCTCCGATCGTGGCGATGTCTTTAGCGATTTCGACGTAGCTATGGCAGCGCGCGCTCCGCAGCAAGTAGCCGAAGATAGTCGCAGCCAGGATGGACGTTACCACGTGAAGATCGACAAGACGGTACGCGGAACCATTAACGGCGGTGGGCAGGAAATCCAATTCAGGAACTTCAACGGCAATATTTACATTCGGAAGGCGGGAGTGAAGACGCAATAAGGTAGTTTCAAGTTTTGATTCAAGTTTCGGCAAAGCCAGTTAGACGGTTTCAGGTTTCGGCAAAGCCAGTTGCCAACATCTCTGCTGAGGACTGCCTATGCCGAAACTTGAAACCCGAAACTCGAAACCGCTTTAGAAGGCTTTGCTTCCGCGGCAATTGCTCGTTCCCGGCCAGCGAACGTAGGCAGCCACGAGGCGAACCACTCTGCGGAAGATGCGACGGCTGTGCTTCATTACCAGCCCTCGCTGCGTGGAAGCAGCCAGGCCGCTAGTGCGGGCTCTGGCATTGGATCTTCAGGATGTCGGCGGTTCCAATCTGTTCGAAGTGCGGCGTTCCAGGCGCGCATATCGTGTTCGTAAGCCGCGTTATAGAAGGTTCCGCTGCAGGGAATTGAACCAGCCGCGTGCCACTGGCTCCCATCGGCGAATGTGATATCGGTCACCTGGACTTCGAGTCCGCGCACTGATCTCCATTGCGGGCCGAGGTGCTGCGCTTCGGACAGTGAAGATTCCATCATCAGCCCGGCCTCGCTAGGTTTCACCTGGGAATCGACAATGTAGGCCTTCAAAGCCGGATGCCGTTGGCCGAATGCGTCGATCATCGTGAGCTGAAGCAGGGTTCGGGAGACGTTCTTGTCGCCGTGATTCTCGAACCACACAACGATGTGCTCTCCGCTGTGGAATGGGACATTCGTGCCCGCGACCGTGGGTTTTAGGGGGCAAGCAGCGGCTGGCGAACGGTCCTGTGCGGCGCACAATGAACACACGAATAGGAGGCACGCCAGAACGTTCAACGACTTGCCGCCCAAGACACGCATTCAATGTGGAGCATAGCAGTGCTGTGCTGAAGGACAACGTTACGGCAGTACCGTGAATGGCGGGCAGTGGTAATGGAGACTGTTCCGCGTAAAAGCGTTTCGGGGTTTCGAGTTTCAAGTTTCGGCCCAAGCCAGATTTCAACGTCTGTTCGAGGCGGCGACTCTTTTACGGCCATGGCTTAGGCGAAACCTGAAACTCGAAACTTGAAATCTCTTCTTTGACCCTACACGCGCGTCAGTACCGTTGCCGGTAG
>DASTZZ010000039.1 GCA_035764005.1 Terriglobales bacterium | reverse complement strand
AAATAAATACGCCAACTTGCGCCCACGCGGGTGTGTAATAGAGAAGTACCCGACAAAGGTTCGGCCGCCATCGACCCAACCCCTGCTGGGCGGAGGCGTAATGGCGCAGTTTGATGTCCACGACGACCGGACGGAAAGTCGTGTCGCCCGCATTGTCGCGATTGGTGCATCTGCAGGGGGCATTCACTGCCTGCACGAAGTTCTGCCTCAGCTCCCACTGATTCCTGACTGCTGCATTCTGGTCGTGGTTCATCTTGCTCCTCTGCATCGCTCGTTTTTACCGCAGATTCTCGGTCGCCATGGGAGCTGGATGGTGAAGCAAGCTCAGGACGGTGAAACGATACGCACGGGCGTGATCTATATTGCTCCTCCCGATTTGCACCTTGTATTATCTGGTGACCGTTTGCAGTTGCTTTCTTCAGCGCATGTACGCATGCAGCGTCCGTCAGTGGACGTGTTATTCAAATCCGTCGCCGAAGGGCGAGGGGCTGCGGCGATCGGTGTGCTGCTTTCCGGCGCCGGTCGTGACGGTTCCGAAGGTCTGCGCTCCCTGAAGAAGCTGGGCGCGTCGACCATTGTGCAAGATCCCGCCGAGGCCATGTTTCCTTCCATGCCCTTTCATGGAATCGAAACCGGCTGTGCGGATTTCATCATGCAGGCGCGACTCATCGCGCCGAAGATTTCATCGCTCTGCTCTCAAGGGTGAGTCGTGAAGCTGGATGAGCTGTTGCACTTCCTCGCGGAAGAGCGCGATTTAGACCTGCGAGGCTACAAACCGACGACGCTGGAGCGCCGCATCCGCAAGCGCATGGGCCAGCTCTCGCTCGGGGACTACGACGCTTATCTCGAACACATTCGCGCGCATCTTGACGAGACCAATGAACTTCTCGACACCATTCTCATCAACGTCACGGAGTTTTTTCGCGATCCAGCGGCGTGGGATGTGATCGCCGAAGACATACTGCCCTATTTGCTAAAGCGCCTGCGCACGGGCGACAGCTTTCGCGCGTGGGTCGCCGGCTGCTCGACCGGTGAAGAGGTCTATTCGCTCGCGATCCTCATAGCCGAGTACTTCGGGCCCAGGATCTCGGAGTTCGATATCAAAATCTACGCGACAGATGTGGATGACGACGCGCTCAACGTCGCTCGCCGCGGTGAATATGCGCCGGAGCGCCTGCGTAGAGTACGTCCGGAGTGGCGGCACAAATACTTTTCCAACGTTAAGATCCCCCGCGTGAATCGCGATATCCGCCGCATGTTGATCTTCGGCCGCAGCGACCTCGCGCAGGATGCGCCGATCTCGCATGTACAAATCATCGTCTGCCGCAACGTGCTCATCTATTTCGATTCGATCACGCAGACGCATATTCTCAACCGGCTGCACTATGCCCTCGATCCCGGCGGCATACTGTTTTTAGGAAAATCTGAATCTAAGTTGAGCAACTCGACGATGTTCCGGCCCGTCGATTCCAGGTGGAGGATCTTCCGGAAAGATCACTTGCAGCCAGGCGGAGATATTCCTCGACTCTCCGCCGGCAGGAGCAATGGAGCCATGGCTTCGGAAGACGGTTCGACGAAAGACCATGAAGTAGCGAAGATCAAACTCTATTACGGCGCTCTGCTGGAAGTTTTGGAGCCGGGCGTCTTCGCGCTCGATGCCAATGACATTTTGATCTCCGACAATAAATCTGCTCTTGAATTGTGGGGCCTCTCGGGCAGCAAGCTCGTCGGGCAGCACATTGCCGATTCGGCATTGGGCAGGCAGTGTCCTGAACTGGTGCAGAAGGTCGAAGAGAGTCATCGCAATCCCGATCAGCCGATGAAGTTCGAGTGCCCAGTCAAGATCAACAACGAAAATCGCATGCTGGCCATTACCGTGCGGCCGGTCAACGGAGAGAGCGGTCAGCGCGTAGGCACGCTGGTTTATGCCGACGATGTGAGTCATCGCGAGAAGCTTCAGACCACCATTGAACAACTCGAAGCGACCGGCGAAGAGCTTCAATCAGCCAACGAAGAGCTGGAAACCACGAACGAGGAACTCCAATCGACCAATGAAGAATTAGAGACGACCAACGAAGAGTTGCAATCTACCAACGAAGAGCTGGAGACCACCAACGAAGAGCTGCAGTCGCTCAATGAAGAACTCGAGAACATGAATGAGGAGCTCGAGTTCCGCACGCGCGAACTTGACAGTTTGAACAGCCGCTACGCGGAGACGCTGGAGCGAATGCCGTGGGCCGTCATGGTGCTCGACAGCGAAGGTCGAGTGCAATTCTGGAACAGCGCCGCCCATAAACTATTCGATCTGGAGGCGCGCTCGGTGGTGGGACTCGAATTAGCTCAGCTTCCCATCGACACGAATCTTCGTGCCGCGCTCGTGCGCCGGAGCAAGGCTATCGGCGAGCGTAATTCACCAATCCTGCTGCGCAATCAGCATCTCAACTCCGGTCGTTCCAAAATGGCATTCGATGTCCATCTCACGCAGCTGAATCGCGATGGCGGCAAACCCAGCCTGCTGCTGATGTTTGCTCCGCAGCAGCCGGGAATGGAAGGGGGCAATTCGACTGGCCAGCGCCCTGCTCAGAAATCTGGGAAATCGAAGAACATGGCAAACGGTGGGAAGAAGAGTGCGATAAAGGCTGGGAAGAAGGCGCGCTAGATTGTCCAATCTTGCGCCCTGCCTAAGTCGGTCCGGCGGCTTCGCGGCTGCTTCGATGGAAAGAAGCAGATCGAAAGCAATCCAGGCAGAGCCGAGTTATCATCCCAATGAACATGGACAGCGGCCCATACACAACGAACAAAGTGGAAGCGTTACGCCGTCGTTCCCGTGCATTGCGCCAAAAAGCTACCGCAACCAGAGCAGAGACTCGGAAGCTCATCAATGAGGCTGTGGCGGCAATCAAGCAGCACAAACCCGATTCCGCGGAGAAAACACGGAAAGCTGCTTGACTGACCGATTCACGCGCTTTGCCGGCAGGGCGTTGCATCACCGATGCGATGGCCTTACTCCCGATTCGGGAGCCGCAACGGTTGCGCTAAAGAGTAAGCCCGGAAGCGCTTGCGACTCAGCGAGTCAGGAGTGAATTCATGGGCACTCCGGTCTGGCTCTGCTGCGCTACTCCGTCCAGATCGCTTAGCTTCTGAAACGCTACCGCCCGCATTTCCGGATTGGAGCTTTCGTCAATATAAAGACGGTATTCAGCTGCTGCCATTTGCGGCTGATGCAGTGCCTCATAGGCTGAGGCTGCTATTAAATGCACGGTATCCCAATTCTGATGGTTGAGGCGATGTGCTGACTGGGCCGCGCGGATGGCGTCCTCATATCGGCCTAGTTTTAAATAAGCATCGGCTTCCATTCCGTAGACATCGGCGTGATCGCGTGAGCCCGCGCGAAATCGCTCGAGGAGACTGATCGCGGCATCGTACTGCTTCTCCAGCATGCAAAGCTTCGCCAGATTCATGAGCGCTGCCTTGCTGCGCGGGTTCAATTCGACGGCCTTTTCAAAATACTGCCGTGCGGCAGAGCGGTTCTTTTGCTGATCGGAGATCACTCCCAGAACGTTGTAGGCACGCGACAGCTTGGGGTCGAGCCTGGTTACTTCTACAAAGTCCTTTTCTGCCTCTTCCAGGTCGCCATGTTGAAGCGCGGCAAAGCCTTTTTCGAACCGTTCGCGCGCCTTTCGCGGGACGCGGAGGTCCTCGACATCGAGGTCGTCCTCGACTAACTGGTTTTTCGCATCGGCATGCCCAAGGATGCTTACGCGCAGTTCACATGCTCCCGATTCGGGAACGTGCAGCGGGCCGGAGGTTACGAAGTTAGTTCCTTCGCCGGTTTGCACGCGGTAATCTCCGGGCGCAAGGGGAGGCAAAAACACATTGCCGTCAAAGGGGACCTTCATCTCTGAAAGCCGCCGCTCGCCGGCAAATACCTGCAGTTTCATGTTCGCAGGAAGAGAACCGCTGGAGATGTTTACCTGCACGTGGCAGACTCGAGGTTCCGATTTAGAACCGAACGAAAGAGTCGAGACGAACAGCAGCAGAATCGCGAAACATACGGCGCAACGCATTGCGGGAGCCCTCGCCTGAATGACGGGCTCCGCAGCAGGTCGATAGTTACTCTGTGATTAGTAGTCGTTCTCGAGTGATATCTGCCGTGTAAACAGCTATGTCCGAAAAATACGTCTTCGTCCCGTGCTGTTCCACGCTCAACACAAGTTTGAGTTCGAGGGATTGAAACAAAACCCATTCAGTGCGCCTACATAACCGCGGGTTGCGCCGGGGCTGATGTCGCTAACTGATCGAAGAGCTTTTGCGGGCCTGCCTGTGGCGTGAGTGGGAGACGCACTCGCAGCCGGGCGCCCTGGCCAAAGCTGGTGAGTTCAAGCGATGCGCGCTCACCGTAGAGAAGGGCGAGGCGCTCAACTGTGTTGCGCAGGCCGATGCCACTACGCGTCTTCCAATCCGGCCGGACCGGTGGGCCATCGTTGTAGATACTGATCACCAGATCGGACCCATCCACGCGCGTTGAGATTTCCAGCCGGCAGTCTCCACGTGTGCGTGCCACTCCATGCACGCACGCGTTTTCGACCAGCGGCTGCAGGAGCATGTTCGGCACGCGAGCTTCGAGGGTGTCATCAGCGATATCGATTTCCAGCTTCAACCTTGAGCCGAAGCGGATGCGTTGGATTTCGAGATACTCCTCGGCAAGCTCGACTTCTTCGAGCAGGCCGATTTCGCGGCTGTCATCGCGAGCGAGAGTCAGGCGAAGCAGATTGGCGATGCGAGAGAGCATCTGGTCGGCCGCTCCGGGATCGCGGTGGAGCAGGCACGATACCGAGTTCATGGCGTTGAACAGGAAGTGTGGATTCAACTGTGCGCGCAAAGTCTGCAGCTTGGATTCCATCAACGCGTGCTGCAGCCGGAAAGTCTCCTGCTGTCCGCGGCGGTAGTTGCGGTAGTACTCGATAGAAGCCAGCAGAGCCAATATGGTGAAGTACTCCACCATATTGGGAATGAACTCAGCCCGGAGATTCAGCCTCAGACGGCTTTGAATGCTCATGTCCTGAATGCCCAGGCGCGTGATGGCCACGCCGCCGATGTAAGCAAATGTAGCTACCGGAGCGTTTACAGCCGCGATCGCAATGTGTGCAGCCAGGTCACGCTTCCATTTCGAACCCTGAAGCGAAAAGACCCGCATCAACTGCCAGATGCCGATTGCAACCAGGCACCAGACGTAGCAGTCGATGAGCTGATTAGCTGCCTCCATGCTGAAGTAGTTTCGAGGCTTGTTCCATTGCTTGAGCACCTGGTAGGCCTGCCAGCCCATGCCCAATCCAAAGGTGGTCATGATGCCGAACAGGTAGGCGACAGGAAAAACGAAAACACCGTGCCTCGGCGATTTGGCCTGCGCCTTTGACTTATCATTGGCGAGGGAAGTGCGCGATGCGCTCGCAGCTGTTTCGCTCATGGTATCTCCATTGGACGGCCCAACCGGCAGCTTAGTCATCTTAAGCGTGGGCTTGGCTCGGTGCAGATGAGCATCTACAAGTCGTCCCTTAAAAATCGGCATTCGTCCCAGAGAGAGGGTTCGCAGCAAGTTGTTTGTAGCTTCCAAGGGTGAGCGCAATTGTGGAAAGCATGAACCGCCGAAATGTAGGTGGCAGTTCAGAGTGAGACGACGCGCTCAAGATCTTAGAAAAAGCAATCCCTTTGACACTGTCATTCCTCGCGCCGCCGCGATACAGCATGAATTTCCAGGCTTTGGTTGCGGCGCGGGGAACCTGCTGTTTACGGTCGGACGAACAGCAGTCCCCCGGAGCGCAACCCAAGGATGCGAGAATCCACGTTTCATCTAGGCGCTCCGAAGGATGACAGTGACGAGAGGCCGGGTACCTCCAAAACGCAAATCGCTTAAAAATAAGAGCGATTACATTTGCTCGCGCAGAGTTTTCTCGATTACCAATTTCTCCTGCAGGAGCGCTGCGAGCGCCGTCACATCATTCTTGCGCTCGGCATCGGCGATGCTGGTGTTGAGCTCGCGCTTGCGGCGCTCCATCCTACGCCGACGCAGGGCCTCAATCGCCGATTCGATGAGCTCCTGCGTGAGTTCGTCTGTCTCGTGCATGAGAATGGAGGCGAGCAGGCGTTGTTCCGATTCAGGAATTGGAGAGTCCGGAGAAGGTGACAGGAGAAGCTGCAGCAGCGATTCGGTTGTCAGGTTGTCGGTCAGGTTTTCCGACATCAAGATGTCGGCGACCGCGCTTTGCAGATCGCCGAGTTCGGCGGGAGCGCCTGGCGCAAGCAGGCGCACTACGATCTTCTCGGCTTCGCTTACCTGGGGTTCCGGCGCAGGCTTGAATTGCACTCCGCGATTGGTCGCCGCGTGGCGCAACTCCTGCCGGACCAGAGCGGAATCGATGCCGAGCTTTTGCGCAACGTCGTTCGCAAGTTCATCGCGAATGATGGCCTGCGGAACGCGTCGGATATAAGGCAACAGATAATTGACTGCCTTAGCTTTGCCCTCGGGCGTTTTAACCGGGAAGGTGGCCGCTGCGCGGGTGATGAGGTACGGGAAGTATTTCGGCGCCTGCATCAGCGCCTCGCCGTACGCCTTTGCTCCCTTGCGCCGAATGAACAGATCGGGATCGAAGCCTGCATCAAGCGTCATGACTTTTACTGCAAAGTCTTCTTCGATGAGCATGGCGAGAGAACGCTCGGTGGCGGCTGCGCCGGCCGTATCTGGATCGAAGTTGACGACCACCTGTTTCGCAAACCGCCCGAGCAGCCGCACCTGTGCTTCGGTAAACGCCGTTCCCGAAGTGGCAATTACGTTTTGAAAGCCGGCCATGAATACCGAAATGCAATCGACGTTTCCTTCCACCAGAATGGCATAGCCAAGATGGCGGATCGCTTCCTTCGCCTTATCGAGGTTGAAGAGCACTCTGCCCTTGGAATAGATGGGGGTTTCCGGAGAATTGAGGTACTTCGGGCCGGATTTTTCCGTAGCTTCCAAAATGCGGCCGGTGAAGGCTATGATCTTCCCCTGCTCGTTGCAAATCGGGAACATGACGCGATTGCGAAACTTGGAATAAAGAGCGGAAGGGGAAATATCGCTTCTTACTTCACCCGATGACCCGATGGCCCGATCACCCGATGCCGTGTCTTCTTGCTTCCACGACATCAATCCAGAGAGTCGCAGCATTTCTTCATCTGCCGAGCCGCGCAGCCGATCGCGCAGCAGGAATCCCGAATCGGGAGCGAACCCAATGCGGAAGCGGCGAATCGTATCTTCACTGAGCCCGCGGCCGGCCAGATACTCACGGGCCCGCGCGCCTTCCGGGCGGCGAAGATACTCTTCAAAGAAGGCGCAGGCTTTCTCGTGCAGGTCGAGCAGAATGCCGCGCTGCTTGGCATCGGCGGCCTCGCCAGGGCCGGAGTAGGCCTGTCGCGGCACCGCCACTCCCATTTTTTCCGCCACCCGCCGTATTGCTTCGGGAAAGCTGATGTTTTCAATTTGTTGAATGAAGCTGAAGACGTCGCCTGAGGCGGAACAACCAAAACAGTGGTAGAACTGCCGCGTCGCGTGGACGGAGAACGATGGCGATTTTTCCTTGTGGAAAGGGCACAACCCGGTGAAGTTCTGCGCACCGGCCTTCTTGAGCTGAACATAATCGCCGATAATGCGGACAATATCCGTCTGCTGCTTGAGATCCTGAGCGAAGTTGAGAGGCGTGGACACTGCAGAATGATTGGACTGTTCCTATCGATTACGACAGCTCATCTCCGGCATGTCAATCTGGATTGCCGAGAACGTTTGTGGAAAAGAGCGCTGAAACCGCGACTCGCTGATTTAACCTCTTCATTCCGCTAGAATCCGAGCTTGGCGCGAACGCCGAAGTTTGCCACGTCTGCAGCCGCATGAAGATCGTCACCTCCGCAGAGATGCGGGAAATCGACCGCCTCACAACCGAGAAGCACCACGTGCCCTCGCTCACGCTGATGGAGAATGCGGGAACGGCGGTCGCCCGCTTCGTTCTTCGCCAATATCCCGAGTCAAAGCGCGTTCTTGTGATTTGCGGTAAAGGAAACAACGGCGGCGATGGCTTTGTAGCTGCGCGCAAGATGCAGGAAGCGGGCCGGGCGGTCGCGACCGTGCTGCTGTCGGCTCCGCAGGAAGTAAAAGGCGACGCGGAACAGATGCTCAAGCGTTTGCCGTCGCCCCCGGCTTGTATCCATCGACTGCAAGAGGCAGACGCGCTTTCTGACTTGTGTGACAAAGCCGATGTGATCGTCGAGGCGATTTTCGGTACTGGGTTCCGTCCTCCGCTTCCCGAACTGGCTGCCAAAGTGGTCGCCATTATCAACTCAGCGCGTGCACCGGTAGTTTCCGTCGACGTACCCTCGGGCATCGATTCAAATTCGCTTGCTCTGGAACAACACGGCGCCTGCCGCAGCAATGCGATCGTGACATTCACCGCGCCTAAGCCGGGAATCGTGTTCTCGACGCTAACCTCGGGACCGATTGTGGTTGCCGATATAGGATCGCCATCCGAAATCATTCACTCCGGTTTGGGAATCGAATGGAATGATCCGTCGCCGCTTCTCACTGAGGTACGCCGCCTGAATTCCAATAAGGGCTTATACGGCCATGTGCTGGTGATCGGCGGATCGCTTGGGAAGACCGGCGCACCGGTGATGGCCTCACTTGCTGCGCTTCGGGTTGGCGCGGGTTTAGTAACGTGCGCTGTTCCGGAAAGGCTCCTTCCCATCATTGCAAGCTTCATTCCCGAGCTGATGACAGAGCCCTTGGAAGATAACGCCGTCGGCGTGGCGAAGCGTGCGTTCGAGGACCCGGATTATAGCTCTCTCGTCCACGGCAAAAACGTGGTAGCGCTCGGCCCGGGAATGGGACGCGACCATGATACTGAGGCCGCAATTCACCGCTTCACCGAGCGATGCGAACTCCCGCTCGTCCTCGATGCAGATGGCCTGAATGCTTTCCAGGGAACGAATCTGAAATTGCTGGATGGCGCGACCCGCCCGTTGGTGCTTACACCTCATCCTGGCGAGATGGCCAGGATGCTCTGCAAATCTGTTCCGGAAATCGAAGCAGATCGTATCGGAATAGCGCGTGCGTTTGCCACTCGGGCGAAAGTCGTTCTCGTGCTGAAGGGATGGCGAACGCTGATCGCAGATCCTAACGGACGCATCTGGGTAAACACCACGGGCAATCCTGGATTGGCAAAGGGCGGCAGCGGCGATGTGTTGACAGGCATGATCGCGGGAATGATCGCGCAGTATCCTCAACAAATTTCCGACGCGGTTCGCGCTGCTGTCTATCTGCATGGCTTGGCCGCCGATTGCGCGCTGACGGCGCAAACGGAACGCACGATGCTGGCGACAGACGTAATCGCAGCGTTCCCGCAGGCGTTTCGCCTTATTCAGCAGTACGACGAGTTCACGTGGATTCAGGGCGGAGCGCAGCGCAGGTGAAGGTTGCGCGCGAATTCATTACCAACTCAGCCGAGGAAACAATTTCTGCCGGTCGAGAACTCAGCGCGTCCTTGCATGCGGGTCAGCTTGTCGTTCTTCGCGGCAATCTCGGCGCCGGCAAAACTACGCTCGTCAAAGGCATCGCTGAAGGTTTTCGCGCTGCGCCGGAGGAGAACGTCACTAGCCCTACATTCAACTTAGTACATGAGTATCGCGGTCCAGATGTAACTCTCTTCCACATCGATCTGTACCGAATCGATACAAGCCGCGAGTTGATGGCCCTCGCCATCGACGATCTGCGATCAGAACCCGGTGCGATTTTGCTCGTCGAATGGGGAGAGAAATTCGGAGAGATTCAAAGCCAGAGCGATGGTGAGGTCGCGATTGAGGTTCTCGGTGAAACACAGCGATGCGTGAGCCTTCGCATTTCATAGTGGTTTTTCACCAGAGAGGCATGGAGCAACTCTTTATCGGTCCGAACCGGTGCTTTTTACCGTAAAGAAGCCCTGGGATCTCGTCAATGCTGGATAGAGGAACGGCAACTCAACGTTCACGCACTGGAAAGCTCGTAGGCTCCATAGGGATTCCTCCGCCAAATCAGGCGTTCGGAATGACAAGCAGGAGAATTCTCCGTGTCTCTGTGGCTCCGTGGTGAACAGGCTTTTACTTGGTTCCCTTCCACAGCGACTCCAGCGCGTGGCGGTAGAAGCGGCTGCAGGGGAGTTCTTTCCCGTTTCGCAGCGAGACCATGAACTCGCCGTTATTGCATGGCTGCAGTTCTTTAATCTTGCTGACGTTCACGATGAAGGAGCGGTGAATGCGGATGAACTGCGACGGATCGAGCTTGTCGGCCATTCTGCCGATCGATTCACGAAACAGATAAGCATTCTTTCCGGCAACGTGCAGGCGGACATAGTTTGCTGCCGCCTCGATCCAATCGATTTCGTCGATCTGGATAAACACGACTCTGCCACCTGACTTGATAATGAGCCGGTTCTCCGGGGGCCGTCGCGCCGCATTCAGCAGGTTCGCGAGATTTTCATTCACTGCGCCCTTTGCGGACTTGCTCATCTCGTTGCGCGCGCGTTCCAGTGCGCGGTGCAAACGCTCCTGATCGAAAGGCTTCAGCAGATAATCCAGCGCGTGCTCGTCGAAGGCTTGCAGAGCATAGCTGTCGTAGGCTGTAGTAAAAATCACGATGGGGCGCTCATTCGCAGGCAGATCGCGCAGAACATCGAAACCGGTACCGCCTTCCATTTCGATATCGAGGAGCAGAACGTCGGGCCGTTGTGTGCGGACCGCGTGCAGTGTGTCCTCGAGGCCACTACATTCAGCCACGATCTGCACTTCCTGCTCGTGATCGAGCAGCATGCGCAGTTTTTCGCGTGAAAGCGGTTCATCGTCGGCGATTATTGCCCGCATCCTTGGAGCAATCACCATATTGATATGCCCCTCCGAAGTAGTTGACAGTCCCACAGCAGCCTCCGCGCCCGGCTCTTACCAGGTCGTATTGATTTCGTTTAGTTGCACGTATCGCGCCCGTACTAACCGACTGTTCGCATTTTGGACGACGAAAGTTCGATTTTGTCCCTATGCAGGGACGAATCGTCGCATTTTAGGTACTACGGTCGATTGTTGTCTTTTTCGGGTTTGGGCGCCGGCAGACTTGGACGACAACCATCAGAATCCGGCAAGAACTGCCAGGCGGAATCACGACTGATTGAGAGCATTCCGCGGCGGGCTAGTGTTCGCAGGCGAATTCTTGCTGTCCAGAATTGGGCAGCCCCCAAGAGCAGCGTTCAGCCGGTCCACGAAAAACGAGGCGGTGGGAAATCTCCCACCGCCTGGTGATTACTTCTGCGAGGCTAGAAAATAATTTTCGCGCCCACTTCGATTCTCCGTCGATCGATGCCGGAGAAGACCGAATTGGCCTGAGGCGGGTTGCCGCCGTTGCTATTGAAGAACGTGTTGCCGAATGAGCCCTGCGCATCTGCGAAGTTGCCATCATCGATGACGGGATCGGGAACACCTCGGTATTGGCGATTCATCACGTTGTAGGCCACGCCGCGGAGTTGCATCGTGAATCTTTCCGAAAGCTTAAAGTTCTTAAGCACCGAAAGATTCAACTGGCTGATGGTGTCGCCGCGTACGCTGTTGCGTCCACTGCCTCCGAACGGCGTACCCAGCACTGTGGCTGCATTCACATCGTTAATGATCCAATGAACAGCGCTGTTGCTGATAGGCGCGCCGGTGTAGTAGTTCACCAGTTGCAAGCCGTCGGTGTAGGCTCCGACCGTGTCCACAGGCGCGTTCGGATTGCTCACGATTGGACGGCAGTTTGAAACCTGAGTACTAAAGGCTCCAGTTGGATCACAGAGTGTGGCGGAGATAGCGCTTGTAGCTGGGCTCGTCGCCAGACTGCTTCCCGGCGTCTCCACCGGCGTATACGGCTGTCCGCTGGTGTAGCGATAGGCCGGATTGATCTCCCAACCTCCCAGCAGATGCCCGAGAATGCCATGCTGATCGGAGAAGAACGGCAGCTCATACAACAAGTACACGGTCGCAATGTGCGGATAATCGATCCCGCTGTTCGCGCGCTCGGCTGCCGTCACATTGAACGGGTTCTGCGGATAAGCCAGGGTGCTGCCGCCGCCCAGACTGTTGAACACCTCACTTGAGGTATCAATGGTGTGGCTGTACGTGTAGGTCGCACCGGCGGTGATGCCTTGCCATCCCTGCACGTCCAGGCGTGTCTGCAGGCCGTTGTAGTAAGACATTCCCACATTGGCACGCGAAAGGATACGTGTGCGATCGCAGTTCGCGTATCCCACAGCAAACCCTGGAGTGCCGGCCGTAGTGCAGGGCGTCAGTCCTGAGGGAATTACGTTCGAGTATCCTGCGGCGATGAGCGGACCAAGAGCGGGATTTACATCGAGGTCCTGGAACAAGCCGACGCCGTGATTGCCCACATAGCGAGCTTCGCCCACGATCCTGGATCCAAACTGCCGTTGAACGCCAAAATTCCACTGCTCGGCGTAGGGATTGTGAAGATTGGGTGCGACGATCGTTTGCTTGCGTGTTCCCGGATCAACGCCGCGGGCGATCAGGCCAAGGTCAGCAGAGCGAACATCGGCGCCATTTCCCGAAGCGGGCAAGCAGTTCGGGCAATTGGTCACCTGGCCAAGATTAATAAATGGAGCGCCGCCGGCAACATTCGTAAAGAGGTTATAGAACTCAGGATCATAGGCAATTCTGAATCCCCCGCGAATGACGGTAGCATTGTTTCCGAACCAGCCGCCGCTCGGCGAATAGGCAAAGCCCAGAACTGGCGCAAAGTTTTTCGATGCGATCGGAATCGCCGGAAGCGTTCTACGTGAAAGTGGAAGGCTCTGGTTCCAGAAGGCGGTCGAGGGATTGGTCTCGCGCTGCACAGTAATGTCATGCAGCACATTGATCGCCTGCGAAGCGATCTCATAACGCAGACCCAGCGTGAGCGTCAGATTGCTGCGCAGCTTCCAGTCATCCTGAAGATAAAAGGCGCCATCGTTCTCCAGGAAGGTTTCGCTTGGAGGACCATCCGCAAAGAGGAACGAGGAGGCAGTGTTGCTGATGAAGTCGCTCTGCTGGCCCGACTTGCAGCTCGCCAAGCAGGAGAAGGTAAACACGCCGGCTGAGTTCGGCAGGAAGAAGTTCGGCTGATTCTGCCGCGCGAATTCTCCTCCGAACTTGATCGCGTGCGTTCCGATTTGTTTCGTCGCGTTGTCCTGGACTTGATAATCGATTACATCTCGGCCCTGGGGAAAGCCGGTAGGCTCGCCGAATCCGAGCGTGTTATCGCTGAAAGTGACCTGGGTCGGGCACTTGGTGAAGTTGCCTCGGTTGCAATCTGGGAATCCGCCGTTCTCGAATCCGACGGTCGTATTGTTGTAGCTGAACCGCGCCTGGTTGATGAGCGTCGGCGAAAAAGTATGCGCCCAATCCGCGCCGATCTGATACGTCTGGGCAGGAATATCGACAAACTGTCCCGCCGCCACTCCGGCGAGGTTGGTAGTCGCTACGTTCGTGAATAACTGCTTCTGGTAGATATAGCGGCCAAAGATCTTGTCATTTTGGGAAAGCTGATAATCGAGGCGTCCCGTTCCCTCGTAATCGTTGGAGATCGCATCGACGTTGCGGGTAACGGTCGCGAACTCAATCGGAACGCCATCCACGAACTGGGTCTGTGGCGCTCCAACAGTGAGGGTGCCTTTCGTGACCGCGAGGGGCCCAACTGCCTTTAGGGCAGCAACCGCGGCGTTGTTGGGGAACGCTGCAGCCAATTGCGCAAGACCGTTCGCCGTGGGCGTGAGCTTACCGCCTGAGGAAGCAAGCGTCGGTCCGGTGCGAATTGGCTCGATATTTGCTGATCCAAAGAACCAGAGCTTATCTTTGACGATTGGCCCACCGATCGTGCCCCCATAGCGGTTATCAACGTTTCGCGGGACTACAGCTTTTGTGCAGGATGGTGTGAAGTCGGTGGCGCTGCCTTCCGCAACGCCCTTCGGACAAACGCCGAACAGTGGTGACTTGTCCTGATTGGCTAGTGAGTCGAGCCAATTGCCGTTGTAAATCTCATAGGCCGATCCATGGAAATTGTTGGTTCCCGATTTGGTAATATAATTCACTACCGTTCCGGTGTTGCGTCCGTACTCCGCGCTGTAGTTCGTCAGAACCTGGATTTCCGCAACTGCGTCCTGATTCCCGAAAAAGATCAGCGGGCCGCCGATTGAGGTGTCGTTGTTGCTCTGCCCGTCGAGCTGGAAATTGTTATTGCGAGCGCGTTGACCGTTAGTGCCGAACTGCGCACCTCCTTGATTGCTGAATCCGGAATCGCCGGCGGGAGCTACGCCCGGGGTGAACAAGGTCACAATATCGAGGCCATTGCCAACCGGAAGGTCGGCCAGCTTTTTGGTCTGAAAGCTTTCGCCAATCTGCATCGTATCGGTTTGCAGAATCGGCGCACTCGCTTCGACTGTGACAGACTCCTGCGTGGAGGCTACTCCCAAAGTTTGCAGACCAACCGAAGTTGCTCGTCCGGCGTTGGTCGCGACATTGTTGATTTGCGTCTTGCTGAATCCTGAAGCTTCAATGGTCACGTTGTAGGTGCCTACCGGCAGGCCGCGAATCTCGAAGGCACCTACAGAGTTTGTCCTTCCCGTAAATGCCGTATTAGTCCCAATCTGGACCGCGGTCACCGCGGCATTCGGAATCACCTGTTGCTGTGGATCCTGCACACTGCCGGAAATCGAACCTGTCGTAATTCCCTGGCCAAATGTCAGTGAGGAAAGTAGGAGCAGCAAAATAGAGAAGCTGGCGATCGCGCTCGCGACTCTCGCGAGCGCACTTTCAAAACTTTTGCAACGCAGTGTCATTCGATTCTTCTCCTGAGCTTTTCTTGCGCTCTGGGAGGAAGGTGCATCCGCGCTGCCGTAACAGGTGACAAAAAGTGGGACGAGAGATGGAAGGTGAACTGTTAGGGACGAGAGGGGCAATCTTGGTCACGACTACACTTCAGCGTCTCCCATCTGTACCGACGAGTAGGTACTCAGACTGTGCATTTCAATATGAGTTTTCGTACATCCTGCAAACGAGATATGAAAAGTCGGAGGGTTCAAATGAGACGGAATTGGGTCTACTGATTCCGACGTCGGACAGAAATCGACTGTACAAAGTTGATGACCTTGGCGAAGCCGGTGCTCTAACCGGATCAATCGCGGATGAAGTACGGATTCTCATCTATTCCAATTCCGCAGCGATGACAAACTCCTGCGCGTCGGCGTACCACTCGATTCTGAGCACGTTGGGTTTGCAGCAAACTTGGCAGTCTTCTATATAGCTCTGTCTGGACCCATTACTTGGATCGACGAAGGTTTTGTTCCATTCGCCGCACCCTGCGCATTGGAACCCGGACTTCACAGTGCATTTATTTTTACGCTGCGGCGCCGGAGCAGAGGCCAATCCGTTTAAGCTCACGCCATTTCATGCGAGGAGCAGTTCGCTGACCGGCGAGGAAATTAGAAGTCGCTAAGTTCGACGATTCAGTTGCAGGCTTGGATCGCAAAGTGCGGCAGCTTAGCGCATAGCGAGGGCCTTATCTGGCTTCTTGCTCCCGCAGTTTCCGATCCCGCGCTCGATGGCTGTTCCTTCTTCGTAATCATTCCACGTGACGATCATCAGGAACGGCAACGGGCGATCGGCCGGAAAGTAGCGGCGATAGAGATTGAGCGAATCCTCAAGCGTTTTACCGCAGCGGGCGTCCATTTTGCGACCTGAGCCCCATTCTGCCTTGGAGTCATCGAAACCCGGCCACGCGGCGCCAACCGCGATCTTGTCTGGCTCATCGGCCAGGCGTTTGTAGAAGTTTTCGAGATAAGTGCGGCCCCAGTTGCTGCCGTCGCGTGACCACCCTTTTTTGCCGGGCGAGACCCACGCGTAATAACCGTCGAATGCGCCCCAATTCTTGGCGTCGCCATCTTCGTATAGCAGCACCGGCGGCTGTTCCCATCCGCCTACCGCCTGCTTCACGCGCTTCCAGTCTGTGTCTCCCGATTTGGGAAAGATGAAGATCATCGGGCGACCGTCGAAGGTCAGGTAAGCATCGCGAGGGACAGTTGCATGGGGGCCGATGTAGTGCTCATAGGCGTACTGCAGATCGGAGATCGCCTGCTCAGTCGCCCGGCTTGGATCATCCACGCTCTCGTCGTACATGATTGCCGTCTTGAAGTCGTGCTCGGCGGAAACCTGCTGCAAGGCGGCATAGCTGTGATTCTCGAAATCGTGGGACGGACCATACCAGTTCACGATGAAGGCTTTGATATTCAGGTCCTTCGCGTGCTCAACCTGATTCGCCAGCACGTTCGGATCTTGCGAGTTGTAGCCGACGTCGATGTGCCCACTGCGTCCGAACCAGGGCTGATAAGCAGCAATGATCTGCGGACTTCCCTCGGGTGAGGCGACCTCCGAGCGCAGAGTCCTCGCAATGTCAGTGCGCTTCGACCCTGCGCATCCACTGATTGCTAACAGCGAGAGAAGAAGAGTTGATGCCAAATAACGAGACAGAAATTCCATAAGTAGTGCGTACGATTCCGCGAAAAGATTGAGCAGCAGCTCCGTTATTTGGATGAGAAATGATCGAGATACGTTGGACAGGGTTTGTAGAGGGGACTGGCAAGTGCCGACGTAAGTCGGGAAAACGTGTATGACGAAAATGATCGAGCCCCCGGCAGGAATTTGCTGCGGTGCTCTTGATTAAGTCCCACGGCGCAATCCGAAGAGCTGTTTCAGCGGCTAAAAGCGCCTTTGCGGCAACGGCACAGCTCCGCTCGGGCCGTGCCGTTGCGAACGTTCCTTTTGCCTACGCCGGCGTTCGCTCCGACGGTAATTCAGCCGATCAAGTCCGCAATGCGTAGATCGTCACCACGATAAGCCTACATTGTCCAACCAGACAGAGACGTTTCCGCCCGAGGCATTCAGATCCGCCTGGAAGGCAACGTCGAGGCCGCTGCCGGACTGGCCGAGGCCGTCGAACGCCATGCCCACATCATGCCGATTGCCATCGAGCGTAACTGCGATGAAATGCGCCTGTCCTCCACTGCGCTGGAACTCCCAAGTGAGGTGATGCCAAGTACCGGCTTCCGGCATCGGGCAGCCGATTCCGGTAGAAGCCCAGGTGTGCGCCGGACCGTTCCACACCCGCCAGGTGCCGGTACCGCGGAAGTCACACTCTGTGCCGAAGATGTACCTGTTTCCATTCGCCGTCTGATTGACGTCAAATTCGAGCGCCTGGGCACTGGAAGTGGAATCGATATAGAAGTCGAGATCGTAACGAAGGTTCTGCGCGTCGTCGTGAGAACCGAGTTCGAGCCAGAAGAGTGCGGCTCCCCATGGCGTGCCGCCAATGTCGAAACGCGTGGAAGTCCCACTCAGTGAAGGAGAGCTAACCCCTCGCTGCATTCCATGAGCGGTGTGCGGACCATTGCCGGCATCGCCGGCGCAGACGTCGCAATCATCCCAACCTCCCTGGGTCTGAATTTGCCCGATCGTCGGTGACGGCGCGCTGGGAGCAGGCGCCGGTGCCGGAGCTGGAGGAGTGGCGGGCGCCTGCACCACCACATGCAGCGGAGCCGATTTAAAGGCGCTCCCATTTTGGTCCCAAGCCTGCGCGACTATCGTGTGTGGCCCCGCGGGAAGGTTCAGGCTGGTATTGATCTGAGCTGATTCCGCCTGGAAAGCCACTCCATCGTCTACATACAACTGCATCGAGGTAATGGATGCCTCTCCGGTAGCAGTAGCGGAAACGGCAGTGGGTGAGCTTACGGTTGCGCCCTCGGCTGGGGAGTTGATCACTACTTCAGTCGCGGAGGTTGGAGTCGGCGCAGGGGCCGCAGGCGGATTGCCCGTCGATGTGTCCCCTGTCGAGCTGCCTCCACTCGTGGTGCTGCCGCCAGAGCTTGTGCTTCCGCTCGAGCTGCCTCCAGTCGTCGAACTTCCCGAACTGGAACTGGTTCCCGGGGCAGAGGAGGTTCCGCTGACGCCGGCGCCCGCGCTCGGATTGGTTGTGCCGGCGGAGCCGGCCGATGAGACGTTCGTGTTCGCCGAGCTATCTACGGATTTTGTGTAGGTGCCGGCGCCACCGCACCCGGCGATCATTGCGATCAAAGAAAAACCGAGAAGAACTGCACCCTGTCGCATTTTGCCTCCCACGGCTCACGGGTGGTACCGCCGTGCCGAAAGGGGAAAGCTATGGAGGCATCTACTCTCCCTATATTAGATAAACTACTTAGGGCTTCTAGGTATCTTGCCTGAGTGGAGTTAAGCGAGTTGCCGCAGGCCGTAGTACTCAGCCAGCCGCAATCCGTAATACTTCGGCGGCAACTCGTTCACCGCAAACACAGAGCACTGGATTACGGCGCGGATGCGCAACCAGAGATGCCGGATTGCAAATGCGGCCAGCTTGTCCCCGCCCAAATCGGAACATGAGGCTATTCGTCGTTGAGGCACTGCTCAGCGCTTGACTACGGCTTGCCAGTCTTTGATCATCTGCGGCTTCCCATTTTGGATCACAGTTGGGTACACATGATCGAGTCCCTGATGATGATGCGCGCTGAACATCAGCTTGGCATCGTTACCCAATCCGATGTCCATATCATGGAGCGACTCAAGGCCATTCACGAATTGCTCGCGCGTGGGATCAGCTCCGGCTTTTCTGAGGCCGTCGGCAACCACCAGAGCATCGATGAATCCTTCGAGACTGACGAAGCTCGGCTGCGTGCTCGACATGAATTTGGCGATGCTTTCCCGATACAGCTTCACGGTCGGCAATTCCGTACGGTCGTATGGCGGAACGACCTGTGTTATCACTACGCCTTCGGCATCGTTACCGGCTGCTTTGATCAGAGCTTCCGTACCCACGAACGAAACGGTGAGGAAGGTCGGGCGCCAGCTCTGCGCATGTGTCTGTTTGAGAATCTGCGCCCCGGGCGCGTACGGACTGGCAAAGATCACCGCCTGCGGATTGGCTGCGTGTACGTCTGCTATTGCTTTGCCCACGTCTAGCGTATTGCGAACGAATTTGCCCAGACCTGCAGGCGACGCTCCATGTTTATGCAAGGCGAGCTTCACGCCTTCGAGCACGGCATTGCCGAAAGCGTCATCCTGGTAGATGACTCCGATCTTGCGTACGCCTGCGTTCCAGAGACCATCGACCTGCTCGCGCGTCTCATCGTTATAGGAAGCGCGGACGCTAAAGATGAAGTGCTTCGTCGGCTGGCTGAGAAACGGTGCTCCACTGAAGAGTCCCACAAGGGGAACTTTCTCGCTCTCGGCCAGGGGCACATATTTGGCGGCAGTGGGAGTTCCGACAAAAAATGCTGCGCTGAAAATGCCGTCTTTCGTGAGCTGGGCAAAGCATGCCGCGGCTTTGTCCGGATCATAGCCATCGTCATGGGAACTTAGCTTCAGCTTGCGTCCGTTTACACCGCCTTGATCGTTGATGTAATCGAAATAGGCGGTGGCTCCGAGTACGGTTTCCAGGCCGAGTTGCCGCGCGGGTCCGTCCAGGGCGGAGCATGAGCCGATTTTCACTTCACTGCTTGTGATTCCAGGCGCCTGTGCCGCCGAGATCCCGGCAAACGCCAAGATCGCTGCCAATAGCAGGCCAGTCAGGCTGATGTATTTTCTGATTGCGCACAGGCTGGCGCAGATCGGGGCTGCCATATCGTTCTCTCCATCGGCATTTCGCCGCAGAACACGGATATGTGCGGATGTGTTTGGGAGAAGTCCGCCTCTTACCGAGAGTATGTCGAAATCTGTGCAGGAACTGGACTAAATCGTGAAATGGCCCTGACTTGTAAATAGCAACGAGAGTTACGCATCGAACCGCCGACATGCGTTCGCGCGCAGTCTTTGGAATTGAACAGGGAGGACACGGAGGGCACGGAGTACTCAAATGGCGATCCGCGGTTTTCCAGCACAGTTGGTTTCAACGCTCGGAGTCGATATCAACCAACCACAAAAGCAATCCTTCGTACCCTCCGTGTCCTCCGTGTTCAACCCCGGGATGGGCCGCCGCAAATCTTATCGCAGCAGATCTTCAAGTTCGATCGACTGATCAGTTCGCTCGTCGCGATACTTCACGATGACCGGCGTATATAACGAGAGTCCCCACTCCTGTCCTTTGCCGCGAGTGACGGCTCGTGAGCCGGGAACAACGACCGCTCCTTCCGGAATTTCCAAGGCGCGATTGGAACTGGAGCGCAATACCTCGCCTCGGATGAGATCATAGACCGGAGTGGAACGAGTGAGAATCGTTCCCGCTCCAAGCACAGCGCGAGCGCGGACCAGCGTGCCTTCGTAGATCCCGCAGTTGCCGCCGATCAGTACGTCATCTTCGATGATGACCGGCGATGCGTTGACCGGCTCCAGCACCCCGCCGATCTGTGCCGCAGCACTCACGTGGACTCGCTTTCCCACCTGTGCGCATGAGCCGACGAGCGCATGCGAATCGACCATCGTGCATTCGTCCACATACGCGCCGGCGTTGATGAACATCGGCGGCATGCAGATCACCGATGGCGCAACATAGGCTCCTGTGCGCACGGACGATCCGCCGGGAACGATACGAACGCGGTCTTGCGCTTCGAACCGGCGCGGCGGATATGTGGCTTTATCGACAAACGACAGCACGCCTCCCTTCCACTCGTGCAGCGTTCCAATTCGGAACCCCACCAGGATGCCTTGCTTCACCCAGGTGTTCACATGCCAGCGGCCGTCGATCTTCTCGGCTGCCCGAATCTCGCCATGCGTAAGCGCTTCGCGGAAACGCTCGAAAGTTGCATGCGCCTGCGGGACCTCGTGGGCGCGAGATCCTGCATCAAACAATGTTTCAATCTGCTCCCGCAAGCTTGCGGCACCAGGTGAGCTGTGGGACATTTGCAGTGGAGTATAAACGCGAACTGGCCGCGCGCATCTCACAAGTGCAGCAGCTTGTCCGACCATGGAACTGAACCCGCTCCAGCAACTGCTCGGCCGCACACTGCTGATCGTGGCCCATCCAGACGACGAATCGATCTCTTGCGGCGGCTTGCTGCAGTGCATCGAGCAGCCCTGTGTCGTGTTCGCCACCGACGGCGCTCCGGAAGACGAATACTTCTGGCGCAAGTACGGCTCGCGCACGGCGTATGCCAATGTGCGCGAGGAGGAAGCTCGCGCAGCTCTGGAATCTGTGGGCGTCGGCGCCGTCGAATTTCTCTCCCATCGCGTGCAGGCGCCGCTCATCGATCAGCGCCTCTACAAGTCGTTGCCCGCCGCCTTTGCTGCACTCTCATCGCTCGTCGAGCAGTTTCGTGCGCAGTGTCTGTTGACGTTGGCCTATGAAGGCGGACACCCGGACCATGACAGTGTGAGCTTCCTCGCTGCGCAACTCGGGAAAACGCATTCGATCCCAATTTGGGAGGCGCCTTTGTACCATCGGAGTCCTGATGGAAAAGGAATGTTTCAGCAGTTCGTAGTCGAGCATGGCGAAGTGATCGAGCATCATGTTCAAGGCCGGGAACTGGAAAAGAAAATGCGCATGCTCGCCTGCTATAAATCTCAATTTGATGCGCTGCCGTCCTTCCGGCCCGAAATGGAACGGTTCCGTCCGCAAGCTGCCTATGACTACTCGCGCCGACCGCACGAAGGCAAACTCAACTATGAAGTGTGGCAGTGGCGCATGACGCCGCAAGAGGTATGCGCCGCCTTCGGCGAGTTCTCAGCGGCTGCGGTGCCGCTGGAGAAATGAGTTCCGCAGCGTGACGGAATCTCCTCGAAAGCTCCGCGTGCTTTATGTGGCGTATCCTTTGCTGCCCATTTCGGAACACAGCGCCGGTGGCGCCGAGCAGATGCTGCTCGCAGTGGAGCGCGAAATGCACCGTCGGGGATACAGCACCACGGTCGCTGCCTGTGCAGGCTCGCACGTGGCCGGTGATTTGTTTGCAACCGGCGGCGGCGCGGACAATGCCGACCAATTCGAGCGGCGCTCGCAAGAGCAGACCCAGGCGCTTCTTACCTGGCTTCATGGAGGAGCAGCAAAAGGCCTCGACCTCATTCACGACATGAGTGGGGGTTTCTGGCAGCACGCCGAGGGGCTCCCGATTCCGGTAATGGCGACCCTCCATTTGCCTCCGCAACTCTACAAGCACGCGAACTTCTCCGTCGTTCCTAACTGCGTGTCTTTTAACTGCGTTTCGCAATCGCAGATGTGCGAGTTCCGAGACTTGCCACGCGTGCTTGGTGTTGCGCCCAACGGCATTCCGGTGGAGAAGTTCATCGAACCTCTCGTGCCGACCGGCCGCCGAGAATACTTTGTCTGGCTTGGCCGCATCTGCGAAGAAAAAGGCCCGCACACCGCGCTCGATGTCGCCCGCAAAGCCGGCGTGAAGCTGATCCTTGCAGGCACCGTCTATCCTTTTCTCTATCACCAGAAATACTTTGCGCGGGAAATCATTCCGCGCCTGAAACGCGCCGGCACCAGCGCCAGGTACGTTCCGCAGCCGATCTTCGCGGAAAAAGTTGACTTAATCCGCAATGCCCGCGCTCTGCTCATCACCAGCGAAGTGAACGAGACCAGTTCTGTGGTCGCGATGGAGGCCGCAGCTTGCGGAACTCCAGTTGTCGCACTGCGGCGAGGCGCGCTGCCGGAAGTTGTAGCCGAAGGCGTAACCGGATTTATCGTCGACGATGCCGATCAAATGGCCTCAGCTCTGTCTCGTGTGCGGGAAATCAACCCAGAGGACTGTCGAGCGTACGCACTCCAGAACTATTCCTCCCGCCGTATGGCCGATGCCTACGAGGAACTCTATTGCAAGCTGATGACGATTCAGCTTTCACGATCGGCCGCGTGGTAACGTCAGAAGATCTCATCGAATCTCACTCGATCCCATCGAATCCCATCAGATATCTCATCCGCCGAGATGAGATATCCCGTATGAACGATCTCATTGAATCCCTTGAGATCTCATCCGATCTCTTCTTTTTGATTGCATGGCGCGCTGCTTTCAGTCATCCGTAACTCCCACCTTCCGTGCTATGACGAATCGCGAGAAAAGTCAAGAGAAAAAATGAAGTCACGGATTCCTAAAATGGGAATCTGCGCGAAACGCGCAACTGTAAACCGACGGAATTAATCCGTGATTTTGAATTGAACCGGTTGCGATCGCGAGCCCAGCTCTTGCAGCAGGAGGCTGACTACGGTGCAGACACCCGCTCGGCCAGCAGCGCCAGCTCGGTCGCGACCTTTTCGAGCTTCGTGCGTGTTTCCGGCTTCACGCGCACCATGGGAAGACGATAGTTCTCTTCGATGCGTCCCATCATCGCCAGCAGGCACTTTGCCGGCATCGGGTTCGATTCAATGAAGAGCGCCTGCATGAGAGGGAGATACTTGCGATGCAACGCACGTGCGCGCGGCCAATCGTCGTCGAGCGCCGCCTGAGTCATTTGTGCGATCTCTGCAGGAATGACGTTGGAAGCTACCGAGATAATTCCTCGTCCGCCAAGAGAAATCACGGGTAGCGTGACTGCGTCATCGCCCGACAGGACTGTGAAGTCCTCCGGAACTACGTTCAAAACCTCAGCGATCTGCGTCATGCTGCCGCTGGCTTCTTTCACGGCAACGATGTTGTGAATTTTCGCCAGGCGCGCCAGTGTCGCCGGCTCGATGTTCGCCGCCGTTCTGCCCGGAACGTTGTAGAGAACTATCGGCTTGTCCACCGCTTCGGCAATGGCTTTGAAGTGTTGGTACTGTCCTTCCTGAGTCGGTTTGTTGTAGTACGGAGACGCCGTGAGAATTGCGTCAACACCCTTGCGAGAACCCACGGCCTTAGCGCGCTGGACGGCTTCTTGCGTTGAATTCGAAGTTGCGCCGGCGACGATCGGCACTCGAGCACGGGCCACTTCGATCGTGATGTCGATGACGCGCAGCCATTCGTCGTGAGTGAGCGTCGGCGTCTCACCGGTAGTTCCACACGGAACCAGGAAGTGCACGCCGGAAGCGACTTGCCACTCGACCAGCGAGCTCAAGGCGCGCTCATCGATGGCGCCGTCCGCGCGAAAGGGCGTAACCAAAGCTGTGCCGCAGCCGCGAAGGTTCATGTGTAAAGGATAACGCGAGCCAGGGATGCCCCACCGGCGTTTGTTAGTTGCTCGGGACGGCTGGCCCAGGCTGCGCCTTCAGCCTCTTCCGCTCCTGCCGGCTCCACTGATACAGGAGTTCCGCATCGGCCTCGCTCAGTCTGGCTTCTGGATGAAGAAGCAGATATTGCGGCAGTGGCATTTTTCTATTTCTTACCATCGGCCCGATTTGGGACAGGATGTGCTCGCGGTCCCCGATACTGTACTGATCCCACTTCGACATGTTCCAGTGGCTGCGACCATCGTGTACGTCTCTTTCGATCAGCCACGAGATCGGGGCGAGATGACTGTACGCCGGCCAGGTTGTGCGCTCGGAATGACAGTTCTGGCAGGAACGCTGCAGCACAGCGAGCACCGGCGGGCCGATCTCGGCGGAAGACATAAGCTGTTTGGCCGGATCGGCGACTCTCGCGTTGCCGTACGGATGAACGAATGCCAGCAGGAAAAGCAACGCGAGAATACCGACACCACAGCCGCCGATGAGCTGCGGATTCCAGGTGCGCTTCTCGATTGTCGCTTCTGCCGCAACGCTGCCGCGTTTCAAAATTTCAGCCATCGCACGCTCGCTATTTCGTTGAGAGTTGCTTCAGGTAGGCGATGACGTCGGCGCGTTCGTCGGCCTTTTCCAAATGGAAGTCCATGTCGGCCTCGGAGATGAACTTATCTGGATCAGTGAGCCACTTATCAAGATTGGCGTCATCCCAAGTGACTCCGGATTTCGCGACCGCGTCGGAGTACTTGAAGCTCGGCACCGTGCCTGCTTTTCTGCCGTAAACACCGCGAAGGCGGGGGCCTTCTTTGTCGTTGTCGAGCGAGTGACAGCCGCCGCAGCGCCGGTCGAAGAGCTGATGGCCGCGATCGGCATCTGCTTGCTGTGTCACCACAGCCGAAGAAAACGGCAGCAAGAGCATGACTCCGAACACAAAAGCGGCGAGTGGGACGGCGATCAAACGTGTTGGAGCCACTCTGAGCAAGCGTTCCCGAATTGAGACTTGATGCATTTCATTCTTCCTTATCATTCAAAGTCCACGAATACCCGGGGCAATTAGGCCCGAAGGGCCGCCAGAAGCGGAGCCCAGCGGCGTGAGCCCTGGGTTGGAGGAGACGAGACGTCGAGCCCTGAAAGGGCGACACTCCATTCGGCGTCGATTAAACGCCGCCCCTTCGCAGCTCAGAATTTTTGGGGCGACTATGTTCCCAAGGCTTACGCCGCTGGGCTCTGCTTCTACCGGGCCTTCGGGCTTGCTCTTCTAAGGCGTCAACGTCTCAGGCTCATCTGCCGGTGTGGGAGCACGAGGGCCGCAGAGGAACGTGCTTCGTCTGCGGAGCCGCTGGCAAGACTGGAATCAACGATTGCCAAGCTCTGGTTCTGCTCGACGTAATGCACGTTCGCAAGTCCCAGCACGCTACGCAGTCGTTCTGCAGGCACCTTCATCGGACCAGGAGCGGGCGCGGTGCCCGGTGCCGGCTGAGGGAATGCCGTCGACATGGCGGTGTGGAAGGTCGCATTGCCCTCGACTTTCTGCATCACCTGATGGATATGTCCGTTGAGTACCGTTACGGAACCAAAGCGCTTGAGATACTCGAACGCTTGCTCGCTGTCTTTTGTTCCCCATCCCCAATCGGGATAAATAGTCCATAGCGGAATGTGCGCGAACACGACTACCGGAGTGCTGGCCGAAACTCCGCCCAAATCTTCCTTGAACCATGCGATTTGTTCATCGCCAAGTTGGCCCATGCCTTCGAGCTGTATGACGTTCACCAGTCCGACGAAGTGGACGCCTTTGTGATTGAAGCTGTACCAGCCTCGGCCTTTTGTGCTTTTCCCATATCGGTCAAGGTATTGTTTGCCATCGTCAACTGAGGTGTCGTGCTCGCCCGGAACATAGAAGATCTGCTTGGGCTTGGCGCTCTTGAGCACCTGATCCATGGTGTCGAACTCGGAGGCCTTCGACTGATGGCTGAGATCACCGGTGTGGATGATGAAATCAGCTGGGACGGGCAGAGCGTTGATGCGATCCACGGCAGCCTGAAGTGTGGCAACGACATCCGTATTCGCGGGTTTGTTGAAGCCCATGTGGCTGTCGCTGATCTGCACGAATTGCAGGCCAGATTCAGCCTTCTTGCCATGCTTCCCGCCTTCGAAGATGTGAGATGTGGGAATTCCCTCAGCGGTGATGGTCCAGAGCAGTCCGGTGCCGGCCCAGGCCATACATTTCAAAAAGCCGCGGCGGTCGAGACCGTCGGTGCTGTGGCGCTCATCAAGAAGATTAGGATCAGATTCGTTGCGTCTGTGCGACATAGGCTCCTTTGCGATTTCTGGTTTCCGCCAAAGGGAACCGAGAGGCTTGAAGCTTTATTCCTTTGAACGCGAGCAAAGCTGGGACGAAAATTTCACAGCGGACGGGTTTGTTGTCTTAATGGAGACCGGCATGGCAGCTCTCCAGTAGAGTGTGCAGGTGGCAAATTGGGTGAACAGGCGTATGCTTTTGCGGACATTTGCCAGCATCAGACTTTCTTTCGGGCAATGACTCTGCCGTAGGCCGACAGGCATCCTGCAGTAGTTCTGGAGTAATCCAACAACTCACGGTCTGGTGTGCCGTTATTGGCGGACTTGCGTCGAGTGATGAACGCGGGCAAGCTGGCGCGCCTGGAGGGGAAGATGTTGAGTAAATTGTCGCTTGCAATCGTTTTGTCAGCGTCGTTCGGTTTTGCGCAGGTTGCTGTTGTAGGAGGGACTGCTACCACGGCAGGTCCAGCAATGGCGACGGTGCCGGTGAGTGCCGCGAACGCGCCGCTCATCTCCACGCCTGATATCGCGCTGCCGGGCAGCGGATCTGCGGTGGGCGCGCCGATTTCCGCGGCGGCCGCGAACGATAGCCGCTCCAGCAGTGGTCCTTCGGTCTATAACCCGAACGGCGCGGCCTTTGCAGTAGCGGAGCCGGCATCCTCAAACTTGGCCGCGATTCCAAGCTCGTCGAATGCAGCGACCTCAACGACCACACCGGCTTCAGGCGCTGCGGCTACACCGACTGAGCCGTTCGAAAACGGCATTCAGCATTTCGAATCGGGATTGCCGAACACTTCGAATCAGACGCAAAGTTTGGGACAGATCGCCCGTGCGTATCGGTCACACCGTCCGCAGGATGTGAAGAGCTTCAACAATGACAGCATCGCGGAATTGAACGCGCGCGGAGTGCGCACCGGCAATTTGGGTCCGGAAACCAGTACGGTCGTCGCTGGCTCACAGTCCGCGACTCAACCAGCCCAGTCTGCGAATGCAGGCACGTTAATGGCTCAAAATCAAGCGCCGGCGCTACCGCAGAGCGACCAGAGCCAGGCTGCTCCGTCGACATCACCTTCGAGTTCGAGTTCCACGGCATGGCAGCAGCGGCATAAGACATCAGAGCAAAGCCCCACTCCGTCTGCCCAGAGCACCGGAGCAACTCAACCGCAAAGCTCGTCGGCCCAAAATACACCCGCGGCGAACGAAAACACCGCCAAAACTCAAACCCCCACGCTTCCCCAGACCGGCTCGCCATTGCCGCTCTTGCTGCTGCTCGGTGGATTGGGCGTAGTCGGCGGATTGGTGTACTGGCTTCGCCGATAGGTACTCGAAATCAAATCTGGTAGGCTTGGAATCCCGGCTGCGTTGAGGCCGGGATTTCTTTATCCGCTCGCATTCGGAGGCGAAGCCTTTGTCCCATCCGCAACGAGAAGCCGTGTCACAACTGCGGCGCGAGATGGGATTCTGGGATGTTCTCCTCTTTAATATCGCTGCGGTGCTCGGCCCCAGGTGGATTGCAGCGGCAGCCCATAATGGGACTTCATCACTCAGTTTGTGGGTGCTGGCAGCCGTCTTCTTTTTCTTCCCAACGGCACTCGTCATTACCGAACTCTCCAGCCGCTTCCCATCTGAAGGCGGGCTCTACATCTGGACGCGCGAAGCCTTCGGCGATTTTCACGGCTTCGTCGCGGGATGGGCGTATTGGGTTTATTCGTTCTTCTACTTTCCTGGACTGCTGGTGGCGAGCACGGCGATGAGCGCGTACATCGGCGGACTCGGTCATTCGCACCTGGCAAATGACAAACATTTTCTCGTCGCGGGCTCACTCGTACTGCTGGCCGTTGCCGTCGGACTGAATATCGTTGGCCTGAATATCGGAAAGTGGCTGCAGAATGCCGGAGGCGTTGGGACCTATGCTCCACTCCTGATCCTGATCGCAATTGCAGTTGCCGTTTATTCTCGAGCCGGATCGCACGTTCACCTGACACGCGTGAATGTTCTTCCGACTTGGGATTTCGACACCGTGAACTTCTGGTCACAGATTGCCTTCGCGTTCACGGGTTTGGAACTCGTTTGCGCGATGTCGGAGGAAGTTCACAACCCGCGGCGAACCTTTCCACGTGCGATTCTCGGTTCAGGAGTCCTGATCGCGCTCATCTACATCCTCGGCACTCTTGCAACGATGGTGATGGTCACTCCTGCCGATGTCGATCCCAAGAGTGGAGTCTTCCAGGCGATTACTTCGGGATCGCATTTGCTCGGCATCGGGATCGTGGGCGTAATTGCGGCGCTGCTGGTCACAGTTGGCAACGCCGGAGGCGTGGGAACCACGGTGGCGGGAATCGCAAGGGTGCCATTTGCCGTTGGCATCGACAGCTATCTGCCGGCATTCTTCGGAAAAATTCATCCGCGCTGGCGCACGCCGTACATTGCCATTCTTATTCAAGCGGGAATTTCCGCTTTTATCCTTGTCCTCGCGCAGATCAGCGAGACAGTGAACGGCGCCTACCAGGTGCTGGTAGACGCTGCAATCATTCTTTACTTCCTGCCATTTCTGTATATGTACGCTGCCGCTATCAAACTGGCGTACCGGGCAGACCGAAATGGGAATGCTGATGCGGTGCTCATTCCATGGGGACGAGCTGGAGTGTGGATCGTAGGACTGCTCGGATTCTTCATTTGTCTGCTCTCAATGGTGCTCTCGATGATTCCGCCCGGCGAGACCACGAACAAAGCAGTATTCGAACTCAAGCTGATCGGCGGCACCTCGCTTGCGATCCTCATTGGCCTCGCGCTCTACTGGACATCCAGCCGAAAGCGAACGACTGCGGCGCAATGATAACGACCGCCTCTCCTCCACCGCATGCTTGCTGAATGGATTGTCGAGCCAGGACCGAATGACCCGGTGCTTGAGATCCCCTGGCGGTCAGAGGATGGCTCGGTGCGCTTCCTCGATCTCAAACGCCAGCCAGAGCTTTTATTAGAAATACCGGAGGCGTGTACCTGCGAGGAGTTGGCAAGTTTTCTCGATTGGGCAAATTCACCAGACTCCCAGATCGAAACTGCCAAGTGCGACGTCTGGAGCACCAGTGAAATGGATGCCGATGACGAAGTCTTCGGCGAAGCGGTTAAGTTCAGCTCCTATGTCGATTTGCTCTTTGCATCACTCGCCCGCAACAGCTTTCCCGAATGCGAGCGCTTCGTCCAAACCCTGGCTCGGATGCTGCGACAAGCTCCAGATCTGAGCAGCGCAGCGCAGTTCATCGTGCGTCGCTGTTTGGATCATCGCCAGGAAGGCGATGCCTCTGAGTGCTTCTCGATCACTTTTTACCTTCACGGCTACGGGGCGGATCTTCAGGAAGCACAACAGCGCTGGGCCATTGGTCTAACCCTGGCACAAAACGCGATGAAGCAGTATCTGCGTTCAGCCAAGGTGTGAATGATCGAGTAGGCCAAGCAGGACGTACTGCAAATCAGACGAAGTCAATCTTGTCTCCTCCGTGTACTCCGTGCCTCCGTGGTGAAAAGGTTTTATTTTCCGGCAGGCGAGTGCCCGAAATACCTCTGCGCGAATTCCAGGAACGTCGGCCAGTTTGGTCCTGTCGTGTGCCCACCGCTGTGAGAACGAAATGCAATGTCGCCGCTGATCAGTGTCGTTTCGATCGGCGGGAATTCCGTTGTGCCCAGATCTTTCTTTCCTAACAGGCGGTAAACCGGACCGGCGCCGACGGCGCCGAGGAACATGCCCTTCGCATCGACCCAGCCGCCTTCGACTTTAGGCGCGCCGGTGCTGATGAATAGCGGACGCGGAGCGCACAACGCGATGAGTTCATTGGCATCGACCGGCAGGTCGTTGGTCGTGAGCGGACCGGCATACTTCAGGAAGTTGCCAGCCATCCAGTGATACTCGCCGGATGCAGCAATGTTTTCCACCTGCTCGCCGAAGATGCGGCGATAGAGTTTGGCTCCGCCTTCGCCGGAGGAGCCGATGAAGCCGATGGCGAAGCGCTGATCATACGCCATGGTCACCAGCGCGGCCTTCCCATATCGGGAGAGGCCCTCGATGCCGACTCGTTTGGCATCGACTGCCTTATCCGTCTCGAAGTAATCGAGCGCTCGGCTTGCTCCCCACGCCCAGGCCCGGAGTGCGCCCCAGTCATCAAGGTTTCGCGGCTGTCCTTTATTGGTGAGGCCGATGATTCCTTCTGTCAGCCCCGCTCCGTTATCGGCCTGAATCGTGGTGGGAATCAGAATCGCGTAGCCCCAGCCTTTCGCCAGTACTTGCTCCTGCCATGTGGGCCCCGATGTTGAGTTGCGCAATGCAGCGAACCGCCGCGCCATGGCGGCCATAAATTCCGGGCTGAACCCGAACTCCATGATCACCGGCACTGGGCCGGCGGCGCTCGCGGGCGTGGTCAAGGTCAACTGAATGTTTACATCGATCAGCGGGTACGCCGAGTTATCTACACGCCCGATGAGTTTCCTGGTAATTGCCGGAACAGCCCCGACTTTCTCTTCTTCGACGTTCGCGACCTGCCATTCCACTTTGGGAACGTTCGCCGGAACGCGCCCGTAGATCTCGCGATCGAAGTCTTCGACGATTTCCGGACGCCGCTTCTGCCACCAGTCTTTCGGCGTTTTCACCTTCTTCCCACTTTTGAACGTAAGCGGATCGGGCAGTGTATACGGCGGGACCTTTGACTCGTCTGTGTTCGCCGCATTGGGAGCGGATGGATTGCCGCTCGGTCCTGGGCGCAGCGAGCTGATGTGCAGCAACTCCATCGTGCGCTGATGGTCCTGCTCGGCGGTGAGGTGTGCCGGTTCGGGATAGCTTGGGGCCTGCTCTTCGGATGCGGGGTGGATCTCAACGTAGTCGAGCGCCGCCGGATCGCCTCCGTCCGGCGTACCTTCGATGCGGATCTCTTCTCCTTGATGCAGCGATACGTCATGGATGCGCCGACGCGTTGAGGAATCGCCGTCGAGCTTTCGCGCCGGCAGATGATCGTCTCCGATCCAGTGATCAACTTCGTGTCCGCCGACGAGCACGCGGAACTTCGCTTGCCCAGTAGGCATGTCGAAGTACTGAATGTCGAGTTCGTATTGGCCAGTCGGCTTCGGAAACTTGAAGTCTGCCTCGCAACTCGCGCCTGCAGGACACTGCACAGCTTTGCCGCCGGAAGCTGTCTCCCACGGTGTAATGTTCACCGGCTGATAGCCGCTGAGGTGCATCGACTCGGCTTCCAGGCGATTGGGAAAATGTCCGGCGCGTCCTTTGGCATCAGGAATTCCGGAGGTCCGAAGGAACCAGTTGCAAATGGCATCGCGCCAGACGATTGCGTGGCCGCTTTGGTATTCGAGACGCGCCAGTGTGGCGGCATAACGCTCATCGTCGATGCGTCCTTTCAGGCGCTCCCATGCGTGGACGAGACCGGCGGCTTGCTCCGCGCCTTCGTAATGAGAATCGTAGATGTGCTGGATGACAGTCTTCCCGGAATGGAGCTTGTAGGTGTACGGCACGTGATGGAAGAAGAGCAACAGCTCATCGGGTGTTGTCGCGAGGGACTCATACATCTGTGCCACTTCGGGACTGTACTGCGCGGTGTAGCCGGTCCCAGTAGCAACCGTGCGATCCATGCCGATGCCGTTGTGATCGGCGCGATGCCACTGACCCCAGCCGTTGCGCTCTGACGATTCGATGCCCGGTCCGTAATGCGGACCGGTGATATTAGTCAGCGTACCGGCGCCGAGCGGGCCGGTGTAGTTCTCGTAGATGTGCCATGAGGCCATCTGCATGTCGGTGATCGTGTTGACCACTTCGGAATCGCTTCCGAAGGTGAGCCGCGTCCAGTCTTCGGCGATGGCTCTGGCCGTGAGATTCGGATTCCATGCCAGTCGTCCGAAGCCGTACACGTTTGCCATGGCGAGTGGATGGCCCATCCAGTTGGCGTCCATTCCCACATTGGCAACCCCGACGAAGCCGCCGAGTGGCCGATGGAAGGTGCGGCCGGCCACGATGTCCTTGGTCAGAGTGACATGGTGATTTGCGTGGAGATCGAAGTCGAGGACCTCTTTCCACATCGTCGGCAGATAAACCAGGTGCCGAGCCTGGCCTAGATACTCCTGCGTGATCTGCAACTCGAGAGCTTCGTTCGTTTTTTCCAGTCCGCTGATTAAAGGTGAAACCGGTTCGCGCACCTGGAAATCGATGGGGCCGTTCTTGATTTGGATCACGACGTTGTCGTCGAACTTGCCATCGAGCGGATGAAAGTTGTCGTAGGCAGCGTTTGCGCGGTCCGCCTTCGGATCACGCCAATCGAGATGGTGGTTGTAGACGAACGCGCGATAAAAAACGATGCCTCCGTGGGGCTTCAGCGCGCGGGCGATCACGTCGGCGGCATCGGCGGGAGTGCGGTTGTAAGTCGCAGGGCCGAGGCGTCCTTCTGAGTCGGCTTTCACGACGAATCCGGCGAAATCGGGAATCTGTCGATAAATGGCATCGACGCGCTTGCTCCACCAGTCTGCAACGCGCGCATCGAGCGGATCGAAGGTATCGAGACCGCCGATCACCTTTGGGCTGCTGAAATCTACCGAGATCGAGAGCCTCACTCCCCAGGGGCGAAAAACATCTGCAATGCGGGCGAGCTGCGGCAGGAAACTCTCATCGAGAACATTCGGATTGGCGTTTACGTTGTTGACCGTGCAGCCATCGATCCCGATTGAGGCCAGCAGGCGCGCGTATTCGGCAGCGCGGGTGAGATCGGCGCGGACTGAGCCGTTTTCGAAAAAGATGGAGGGCCCGCCATATCCGCGCTCGATACGACCGTCGAGGTTGTCCCATTGATCGACCCAGCGCAGTGGAGCGTACGGCTGTTGCGTCTCTTCCAGATATTCGATGTTTTCGCCCAGCGCGATCTTCTGAAGCAGCGCAAAGCTCCCATACAGCGCTCCGCGATCGTCGCCGCCGACGATGACTATTCGTTCCAGGTCGCCAGCTTTCTTTGTAGCAAGCCAGTAGCCGTCTTCATGCAAAGCCGGGAGTTGCAAATCGGGAATCGCCGCGCGGACCGACTCAACTGTCCCCAGCACGATAGCTGAGCCGCCGGAAGGCAGCGCATTCGACGAGGCAAGCTCTTTGCCGAGCATGCCTTCGACACCGCGAGTCAATTCCTGTTGGGCACTCTTGAGCAGAGCGGAGTCGCCGAGCACAACGAGGTTCGAAGGCAACGATTCGTACTGCTTGGCTTCCTGAGCAGATAAAGGGGCGTAGCGCAGCCAAGCCTGCTCGCCCGTTTCAGCGTGGATTACGCCGGCGAACAGAAGAACAATCAGCAACGGTCGCAGGTAGGGAGAAGTTGCAGCGCGCATCGTCAGTAAGAATCCAGGCTCGCCGTGAGAAGCTGGTCTAAATCGCTTTAGACATTGTTTTACACGCGAACTAAAGGGATGGGGCACAGTAGAGCACCGCAAATCAGCGAAGTCAAATACTGAGAGAGGCGAACACGAAGGCCACGGAGGTAAACACAAGAGGTCGCGGAGATTTCGCTGCGATAATGCTTGGGCATGATTAACTTCCGTTCGGTTGCGTTTATGCGTTCTACAGGCCCTCTGCTCGGCGTTATTCTCTTAATTGCTCGCTGTCCCATTCTGGGACAAACGCCTGCACCGGCACAACATCCGTCGCGTCCTCCGATGCCTACACGCGATCCTCACTCCACCGGCTTTGTCGCGGCTACAGAATTGCCCGATGGCACGGTGCCTTCGCCCGATGCGAACGGAAACTTCATTTTGGGACCGACGCACAATCCGGCTCCGGAGATCGCTTCGGCGCTTCAGGCAAGCGACGACACGCTTGCGAACGGAAACGTCGTCGAGTTCACGATGAAGTCCTCCGATAGCACGATTTATCCGGGTATTGCGCGCGATCCAAATACTTTCGGCACACCTGATCCTGCGGATCCGGCCAAGCTGATCGTGACTACCAGCCACCCTGCGCCTTACAGACGGAAGGTAGCGGTGTATGTGCCAAAGCAGTACCTGGCCGGCAGCGTCGCTCCATTTATTGTCGGAGCCGATGGTCCGGATCGCCTGCTCTTTCTCACCCTCGACTCGCTCATTGCTCAGCATAAGCTTCCGGCGATGATCGCGATTTCTATCGGCAACGGAGGTGGCGACGCGCAAGGCAGTGAGCGTGGCCTCGAATACGACACGATGTCAGGAAAGTATGCCGAGTTCGTGGAGACCGAAGTTCTGCCGCAGGTCGAAGCGCAGGCTCACGTAAGACTCACGAAGGATCCCGATGGACGAGCGACAACGGGCGGCAGCTCCGGGGCGGCTTGTGCGCTGATCATGGCGTGGTATCACCCTGAGTTGTATCACCGCGTTCTTTCCTATTCTGGGACTTTCGTAAATCAGCAATGGCCCTACAATCCGCAGACTCCTCACGGCGCATGGGAGTTTCACGAGCATCTCATTCCCGGCAGTCCACGCAAGCCGATAAGGATCTGGATGGAAGTGGGTGACCGCGACCTCCTCAATCCGAATGCCATGCGCGACAACATGCATGACTGGGTGCTTGCAAACGAACGCATGGCGCAGGCACTCGCGGCCAAGGGATATCACTACCAGTTTGTCTTCGCCCGCAACGCCGGCCACGTGGATCGCGCGGTCAAGCAGCAGACGCTCGCCGAAGCGCTCGAGTACGTGTGGAAGGGCTACTCGCCTGCTTCTACCAGGAAGTGATTTCGACCTGTTATCTTGCCTTCATGTTCAATTCACGCTTGCGTGCTGTCTTTTTAATTCTGCTGCTGGTGCTGCCTGCCGCTGCCAAAGAAGAAAAGTATCTAAAAGCCGGCCCGGTGCAGCTCACCTCTGAGGGAAATAAATGGGCGGAGAAGACGCTCAAGAAGATGTCGCTCGAAGAGAAAATCGGGCAGATGATCCAGATTCGCGCCTACGCTGACTTCCTCAACGTAGCGAGCGACGAATACCAGCAGGTCCGCGATGCCATCAAGAAATATCACCTGGGCTCGATCATTCTTACGGTTCGCGTCTCTGACGGACTGCTCGTCCGCGATCTGCCGTATGAAGCTGCTGCAGTGACCAACATGCTGCAGAAGGAATCGAAGCTGCCGCTGCTGGTTGCTGCGGACTTCGAGCGTGGTCTTTCGATGCGTCTGAACGAAACGCCGGCGTTCCCGCATGCCATGGCGTTCGGCGCCACCTACAATCCCGAGTTCGAAGAGAAGTTCGCGGAGATCACGGCGCAGGAATCGCGTGCGATTGGCGTGCACTGGAACTACTTTCCTGTTGCGGATGTGAACATCAATCCCAAGAATCCGATTATCAATACACGGTCATTTGGAGAGGACCCGCAGCAGGTAGCGGCGATGGTGGCGGCCTACGTAGAGGGTTCGCGCAAGTACGGAATGCTTAGTACTGCGAAGCATTTTCCCGGACACGGCGACACCGCAACCGATTCCCATCTTGGCGTTGCGATGGTTCCCGGCGATATCGCACGTCTCGATTCGGTCGAGCTGCCGCCGTTCGAGAAGGCAGTCGAGGCCGGAGTGGATTCGATTATGGTTGCTCATGTAACCATTCCCGCATTGGAATCTGATACGGACAAAGTTGCCACTACCTCTCACAAGATCGTCACCGATCTGCTCAAGGACAAGTTGCATTTCCAGGGTCTTATCGTCACCGACGCGCTCGAGATGCACGGCCTTACTCGGCTCTATCCTGAGAACGGCCCCAATCCTTCTGGTCGCGCTGCCGTCGATGCGGTGAAGGCAGGCAACGACATGGTGCTGCTGCCTTCGGATCTGGATGGCGCTTTCAACGGGCTCGTTCAGGCAGTCCGCAGTAAGGAGATCTCCCAGCAGCAAATCGACACGTCAGTGCTGAAGATTCTTCGTGCCAAGGCTTCGCTCGGCCTCTATAAAGCCCGGCTTGTAGATATGGAAGAGATTCCCCACATTGTCAGTCGTCCGGAGAGCATTGACTTTGCGCAGCAGGTGGCGGATGCCGCCGTGACTCTGGTGCGGGACAGTGGACAGGTCCTTCCATTGCCTGCCACCGCACCACGAGTGCCGGGAACCAACCCGCAGCCAGGAGCGTATCGAATTCCAGGGACCCCTTCGCCGGTGGTCGGCGTCATAATCACCGACGATGTGCGCAGCCAGTATGGCCGCGTCTTCGAGCTTGAACTGCGACGGCGCGCTCGCGGTACCAAGGTCTATTACATCGACTCCGCCATCGCCGCAGGCATGACGCCTGAGATCGTGGAAGCGGCGAAGCAAGCGCAGAAGGTAGTTGTCGCAGCCTACGTTGTGCCGACTGCCGCGAAGCAAACTGTTGTCAACGGTCAGCTCACAAATACCGTTGGATTGAACGACGCTACGGGAAATCTCATGCAGCAGTTGCTCGATGCAGCCGGATCGAAGATGGCGGTGATTGCTATGGGCAATCCATATCTGGCAATGAACTTTCCCAATGTGGCAACGTATATCTGTACGTATTCGAACGCGCCTACGTCGGAGCGCAGCGCGGTGAAGCTGCTCTTCGGCGAGATACAACTCAAAGGCAAGCTCCCAGTGAGCCTCCCCGGCATTGCCGATCGCGGATTCGGACTGCAGCTCAAGCCGGAAGAGATGCGAGTCGCCTCGGAGCTGCCGAAAACAACATCAGGAGCGGCACAAATCCAATGAAATCGCGCATTGAAGTCATTCCTCTCGCCATCCTTGCTGCTGCCTTGTCGCTTACAGCATGCGTGAACGTCAGCAAGACCGGCAATGGCGACAACGTGGACGTGAAGACCCCCTTCGGCTCGGTCAGCGTGCGCACCGATCAGGTGAAGCCGGAAGAGACTGGACTGAATGTCTATCCTGGAGCGAAGCTCGTTCCCAAAGAGGGACACGATCACGACCAGGCTAACGTAAACATCTCGAGTCCGTGGGGACAGTTAAAAGTGATTGCGCTCAACTTTCACAGCGACGATTCGCCCGACAAAGTCCTCGCCTGGTATCGGCAGGACTTGAAGCAGAAATATGGGAAGTACCTGGAGTGCAAGGGAACCGAAGTCAACTTCCACGACCACAACAAGGATTCGGACAATCAACTCACCTGCGGAAGCGAACGCGGCAACGGCTCCAATTACCGGTGGGATGACAGCCATACCATAGAGCTAAAGACCGGGATTGACGACAAGCAACACATCGTGGCCGTCAAACCGGAGAGCGGCGGCAGCAACATCGCGCTCGTGTATGTGCAGAAGCACGGCGAGCACGACTCGATCTGAGCTTCGTTCCATTTTGGGCTTCTTCTGCTCGAAGTTCTGGAATTCTGTGAGATTCTGTCATCCTGTCTATAACCACGACGGCTCTGTCAAGATCTGATTTTGAACTCTGCGGGCGACACCTCTCCCGTGAGCACGAGCGATGTTGTTTTTGCGCCGGCGCTTTTCCCTTATCAGGAAGGGGTTGCCGTTGGTTTT
>DASTZZ010000038.1 GCA_035764005.1 Terriglobales bacterium | reverse complement strand
GCGCTCCAGGCGCAGCAATCAGGCGGGGATAGACTACGAACGGCGTTGATCCGGTCAGAAAATTGTCCTGCCAGATGTTGGGCGGAATGGTTGTGATGCCGCCGCCGATGTGCGCTTGCAGATTCTCGGTCGCGCGCCAGGCGAGTTGCACCCTCGGTGCAAATCCATTCAGATTTCCGCTGTAGCCTGGCTGGGGATTGACGACGAATTGCTCCTGCGTGCCGCTCGGACCGGGAATGAAGCGAAAGCTCGAGGTGCGCTTTGCGCGTTCCGAAATAGGAGTATAGATCTCGTAGCGAAGACCGTAGTCGAGAACCAGGCGCTCAGAGATCTTCCAGGTGTCCTGGAAATAGAGGCCGCCCGAGTTGCGGTTGATGGCCGCAGGGCCAATGTGCTCGCCATTGGAGAAATACGATGGCGCTACTCCTCTGTTGTACGCAAACGGGCTTCCCGTCAGCAGGCTGCTGAGAGTGTCTGGAAGCGGATCGCCGGCCTGAATATTGTGCGTTCCGCTTTGGGAAGGAATCTTTACCGGAGAGTAGGCAATGCCGCCGCCGAAGTCATATTCCCCATTTGGGCTTGTCCCGAAATAGGTCGTGTCTCGGTTCAGGCGCACTTCTCCGCCAAACTTCCATTGATGCTTTCCGGTAGTAAGGGAGAAATTCTGCGTGACTTGAAAGAGGTTGCCGAAGGCAGTCTGCACCGAGCCCGCCGGGGCATTGAAGGATTCGAACAGGCCGTCGTTAAACTTCAGCGCCGGATCGGTCTGGTTCGGTGTGGCAAAAGTCGGCGTGGTGCGGATGATACTGAAGACCGTTTTAAAGCTGAATCGCGGTGAAACGGTTTTCGCGTACGATGCCGCGACGTTGCGCTGGCGATCGATGTAGCGCACGCCGAAGCTGGGATCGAGCACCGTCTGGTCGGGATTCGTCGTCGGGCCAGTCAGGTTATCGAAATTCACGCGGAAGAACAATTGCGACTTGTCGCTCAGCTTGTGATCGAGGCGAATGGAAAACTGATTGGCATCGGTGTTCACCTTTGCCGAAGTCGCATAAGTATGTGGCCCATACGCGCCTTGCGGAAAGTTCGGCAGCGGATAGCGCGCGAGTACGCCAGCGATGCCGGGATCGATTGGCACAATCAAGGTGTCGCCTGCAAACGCCGTGGTGTCCAGCCCGGCGCGTTCATCGGCCGTGGGCACAGGAATCACCTGCGTGGTTCCCAATACCTGACGGAATCCCTGGTATTGACCGAAGTAGAAGGTCTTTCCTCGTCCGTTGTACAAACCGGGGATGACAACAGGCCCGCCATTGGTGAAACCAAACTCGTTGCGCCGAAATGGCGGAATGCGCCCCGGATTGGCCGGCGATGGATGATCGAAATAATTGCGCGCGTCGAGCGCCGAGTTGCGCAGGAACTCGAAGACTGATCCATGAAAGCCGCTACTGCCGGAGCGCGTGATGATGTCGGTGAATCCGGCAGCGCCGCGTCCGATCTCGGCCGGCATCCATCCGGAACTGGATTGGATCTCTTGCACCGCATCGACATTGAAGTTGGTGAACGTGCCGCCTCCCAATTCGGGATCGGTGACGTCCGCGCCGTCCATGGCGAAGACCGCCTCGACTCCACGCTGGCCATTGATCGCGAACTGTTGCGTGAAGTTATTCGCGCCGTTCGAATCCGTCATTGTGCCGGCAGCCAGAAGCAAAAGCTGGCTGAAGTCGCGCTTGTTGAGTGGCAGCTCGCTGACCGCCTGACTGGACAAGTCCTCGCCGCCTGTGGCCCCGGCTGCCTTCGGGTCAGAAATCGCCAAAGTATTCCGCTCAGACAGGACGATTTCCGCAGGGGGTGTCTTCGCGCTGATTTGAACCAGGTAAGGCTCTGATGCCTTTCCACCCGCCGGAGTGATCGAGAGCTGGTAAGAGCCAGCTTGAACGCTTCCGAAATGGAACTGCCCGCTTTTGTTTGTGGTCGCCGTGAGCGCATCGTGGCCTTTCACGAGACGCACGGTTGCGGCGGCAAGCGGATCCCCCGACGCATTCCGGACGGCTCCTGACCATGGCACATCCGCTGCCTGAGCGAAAACTGCCATTGCCAAGAAAAGAGATCCCCGAATCCAGCCAATCGGCTTCACCGTCTTAGATCTGATCATCAAGAAGAAAAATTTCACCGTTTTTGCGAGTTTATAGCGAGTGATTTCGATAAGTCATTCGGTACGAGGATCTTGTGATGAATCGTCGCAATTTAGATTGCTGGGGTTACCCCGAAATTTCCACGGGGTAACGCCGAGATTTCCACGGGGTTACCCCGGAATTTCCGCTCGGTAACCCCGAGTTTTTCGGTGGGGTAACCCCAAGTATCGGATCGGCGGTTTCACGCTGGACTTGGTGGACGCTGTGGACGCTATGGACATCTTTAAGCATTTAAGCATTGCACTTCACCGTAAACATTGCATTCCACCGTAAGGGGTTGCATTGCCCTATGCTGCTCGACTGCGGACTCCGGTTCAAACTCCATCCGTCCACTCTGTCCACTACGTCCACCGCGTCCATAATGCTGCCAAAGCGCCGTCGCGAAACCCTGCTTCTGTGCTATGACGAAACGGGGCGAAAGTCAAGCGAAATGTCGTGAGCGCATCAACTGCGCCGGTCGAGTAGCGATCACACGCGGCGCGTCGGAGCACCGCCTGTGCGACTAGGCGTTTGCCTTCAACATCTGCTCGGCGTGTTTCAGAGACGCGTCAGTGAGTTTGGCTCCGCTCAACATACGTGCAACTTCTTCCCTTCTCTCGTTCGCATCGAGTGGACGAATGGTCGTTCGTGTGCGACTGCCCGAGATGTGCTTCTCGATCAGAAGGTGATGGTCCGCGAACGATGCAATTTGGGGAAGGTGGGTAACGCAGAGCACCTGGCTGTGTGCTCCTAAACTTTTCAATTTCTTCCCTACTGCCTCGGCGGCCCGGCCACCGATGCCGGTATCGATCTCGTCGAACACGAGAGTGCGTTCGGACTTCGAGCGCTTCGGTTTGCCATTCCCGTTCGGACGCGTCGTTCCCGATTCGACACCGACTTTCAGCGCGAGCATTACGCGCGATAATTCGCCGCCGGAGGCGATCTTTTCAATTGGACTAAGCGGCTCGCCGGCGTTGGTGGCGATCAGGTATGCGATCGAATCGAGGCCTGTTGTCGACCAGTTCGCTTCCTCTTCCGAGGTCCGCACCTCGACATGGAACCGTGCTTTCATCGCGAGCTCATTGATCTCGGCTTCCGCGATCTTTTCCAATTTGCGCGCTGCGGTCGCGCGCGCCCGCGAAATGGACCGCGCTTCTGTCAGGTATTCAGTCGCTGCGGCTTCGAGTTGCTTGCGCAGCGCGCGAAGAATTTCATCGCGATTCTCTACCTCATTCAGCTTCTGCGTGAGATCTTCGGCGAAAGCGAGGATCTCCTCAACGTTGCTGCCATACTTTCGTCGCAGGCGATCGATGGTTGCCAGGCGCTCTTCGATTTCGGCGAGGCGCTCGGGAGAGGCGTCGATTTTATCGGCGTAGTCGCGAGCTGAGGCGCTTACGTCCTCTATATCGGCTTTGGCCGAGTAGAGGGTCTTGAGGAATTGCTCGAATTGGGAATCATATTTAGCTAAGTCTTCCACCTGGCGCATCGCTGTGCGCAAAGTACTTAGAACGGAGGTTGGCGATTCGTACAGCAAGTCGTACGCGCTGTTTGCGAGCGAATAGAGCTTCTCAGCATTCATGAGGACGCGGCGCTCGGTTTCGAGACGCTCGTCTTCACCCGCTATGAGCTTCGCGGCATCGATTTCACGCTTCTGAAAGGCCCAGAGATCGACCAGGCGCAGTCGGTCCTGCTCACTGCGCTCGAGTTCATCGATGCGTGCCCGCAGCTCTTTCCACCGCGAGTACTTTTGGCTCAGCGGTTCGGTCGAGATCGCGGCGTATGCGTCCAGCAACTGCAGCCGTGCAGGCGGATCGAAGGCCAGCACTGTCTCATTCTGCGCGTGGATGGCTGCGAGTTCGGGCGCTAACTGCTTTAGAACAGCGACCGTAGCGGGTTGATTGTTGATCCAGACGCGATTCCTGGTGCCGATTTCGCGCTTCAGGATGAGTTCTTCTGAAGCGCTCTCCAGGCCGTTTTCGTCGAGGATGCGCGCGATTTGCGCGCGCTCTGCCTGGAAGACACCGCTTATAACGGCCTTTTCGGCGCCGTGCCGAACGACCTCCGGTGATGCTTTATCGCCCATCAGCAGCGCGAGCGCGTCGATCAGGATGGATTTTCCTGCGCCGGTCTCGCCGGTGAGCAGATTCAGCCCGGGACCGAACTCGACGACCACCTGGTCGATGACGGCATAGTTTTCGACGCGAAGTTCGACGAGCATCAGGCGAAGAATAGCGTCATTCGACGCTCCAAACAATCGCTTTGATTTTTTGTCATTCCGAACCGCCGGGCTTTGGCGGTGAGGAATCCCTACGGACGACTACAATGTCGGCCCGTACGACGATCCTGCAGAGTTTTCTTTGTCTATATCCTGTCGAGTCTCTCGGGAACGCTCTACGTGGGCATCAGTAACGTGCAACGGCGATCAGCCGAGCACTGGGTTGGGGCTTCGTTTTTGTCATTCCGAACCGCCGGGTTTTGGCGGTGAGGAATCCCTACGGGCGACTACAATGTCGGCCCGTGCGGCCATCCTGCAGAGTTTTCTTTGTCTATATCCTGTCGAGTCTCTCGGGAACGCTCTACGTGGGCATCAGCAACAACGTGCAGCGACGATCAGCCGAGCACTGGATTGGGAGCAAAAAGAGCTTTACTGCCCGCTACTCCGTTGATCGGCTTGTGTATTTCGAGACGTTTCTCAGATGTCGTGAAAGCCATCGCCCGCGAGAAGCAGATCAAAGGTTGGCGGCGGGAGAAGAAGATCGCGTTGATTGATAGCATGAACCCATCTTGGCGGGACTTACGGCCGGAACTGAGACAAGCAGTGCCGTAATCTCCACGCCGAATCAGACTCCGCTTCTTCGCACACTTTAGCAGCATGGGCATCGGTAGGGATTCCTCACCGCCAAACCCCGGCGGTTCGGAATGACAAAAGAGGCAAAGAAGCACATGTACTTCCGTGATTCTAAGCGCCGACTCTCTTTGCCATGCAGAGTAGCGGTTTGTTACCTTTACTAGAGGCATTCATGACGTACTCCCCCGCCTTATTAGGCTTTGCTACAGACCTTGGAAATTTAGTTGCCCAGACCGGACCGGTGGCCAGACTGGTCCTCATCATTCTGTTGTTTTTCAGCATTCTTTCCTGGGCGATCATCCTCTCGAAGTGGTCGAAATTTCGCCGCATGCGGACGCAGAGTGGCCGCTTTCTGCGGGCTTTCCGTAAAGCAAATGGACGCCTGCAGGACGTTTCCTCGGTTTCAGAGCAGTTCAAGCCGAGCCCACTGGTTGCTGTTTTCGAAGGCGGCTATGACGAATATCGCCGCCAGGCTGGCACGCGCAACATCACTGCGGTTCAACGAGCAACTCAGATTGCCTCTTCCGAAGAGATGACGCAGATGGAGTCGCGCCTGCCATGGCTTGCGACAACCGGAGCCGTTACACCGTTTGTGGGACTTTTCGGCACGGTTTGGGGCATTATCGACGCCTTTCAGGGCCTTGGAACCGCGGGCGCAGCCACGCTGCGAGC
>DASTZZ010000037.1 GCA_035764005.1 Terriglobales bacterium | reverse complement strand
ACACGAAGGGCACGAAGGGAGCGAAGGAAGCCAAAGCAAAGCCTTTGTGGCCTTCGTGTCCTTCGTGTTGAAAAGGTTTTAACGGTGTCCGAGCAGAACATTCTCAATCCGACAGTCGGCAGCGAGCTCAGTCCTGATTATGCCGCTTTATCCGAGTCTCTTGGCTCTTTGTCGCCGATCATTTCGCGCGCGGTTTGCTCCTGCGTGTCTTTGATCTGCGATGGTTTGCCGACTGCTGCTGTGGGATTGTCTGCGGCTTTGGTCTGCTCATCGCCTTTTGCTTGCGCGTCGGGCGGATGGACTGTGAGGTCCATTGTGGTAGAGCCGATTTGAATGTCATTTCGTTCGCGCAGCTTGCGGAATGTTTCCGCGAAGATGAAGCTGCTGGCTTTGCGGCGCTGTTTGGGATCGACCACGTAGCGCAGCGTGAGTTCGATGTAATTGTCGGTGACTTTAATGTACACGTCGGGTTCGAGTTCGAAGTGCTGCACCATGAAGTAGCGCTGCATCCGATCGAGCTGCCGCTGCGCGCCTTGCAGGAACTGCTGCGTGTATTCGTGTCCGACGCTCTTCAGAATTTCGGAAAGCGCTTTCACGTTGCTGGCGTAAGTGATCGGAATTTTGATCTCGTCCCAGATGTAGCCGAATGTGCGTGTGTAGTTGAAGACTGGAGTGCCGAAGACTTGAGCATTGGCGAATTGGATGGTGCGTCCGCTGTATTGATCGCCGCTGATCCAGTTTCCGATCTCCATCATCCGCGTGTAGAAGAATCCGATGTCGATTACGTCGCCGCTGAGCTTGTTGATCTCGATGCGATCGCCGCCCGAGTACATGTGTCCGGCGAAGATGGCGATGCGCCCGGCGATGCTGAGCAGCGGCTCGCGAAGGGAGATTGCCAGGCCGGCTCCGATGAGTCCCAGGAACTGGCCTTTGTGCTCGAAGACCTTTGTCCAGAACCCAATGATGGCCGCGACGGTCAGAACGGTAATGACGGTGTTGGTCAGGCGGTACAGCCGGTAGTGTTCCTTCGGCGCGACGTCGCGCGCTTCGATGACTTTGCGCGCAATGAGTGCTACGACAGAGGCAACGATGAAAACGCCTATGGTGCCCAGGATCGGAACTTCATAGGGAAAATGCGGCATCGGGTATTCAGATGCACTTGGGATGAGGCGTGTTTGCAGAAGGAGAGCAGGAGCAGAAACGGCCCGTCCGCTGGAAACGGGCCGGATCGAGCGGTTATTTCTTGTCGTACTGCAGTGCGAGCTGCAGTTGGTGGATGGCTTCGTCGCAGGCCTTTACTGCATCCTCGCGATGTCCGCCGAAGTCATGCGCTGCGGTCTGAAGCTCTCGTTTGGCCTCTTGAAGTTCACGAATTGCGCCACGAATGTGCGGATGGCGCTCGCGACGTTCGGCCTTTTCGTTGTCTTGTGTGGTCGGTAGAAAACCGGATTTGGCTGTCGGCGCTTGCGCAACCATCGGAGCGCCTAAGACGAAGGTGAGCAGCATTGCAACCGCTGCGCGAACTACAGTTTTCATGAGCTACCTCCAAAAATGGGGGATGTAACTGCTGAAGAAGCATAACCCTCGGGCGATGAAAAAGACTCGCTATAATCGAGAGTTCGCAGCCCACCGCTGCTCGATTCCTGGTTGAGGAGCAATCATGTCCACGGCACCGTCCCCTGCCACTCGCGTTGAGAAAGACTCGATCGGCCCGAAGGAGATTCCTGCCCACGTTTACTACGGCGTGCAGACGGCGCGCGCCGTCGAGAACTATCCTATTTCGGGAATGCGCGCGCATCCAACATTGATCCGCGCCATAGCGATGATCAAGCGCGCCTCGGCTGAAGCCAATAAAGAGCTTGGGCTCATCGACGCAAAGGTTGCTGATGCAATTATTGCCGCCTCCAAAGAGGTGATCGACGGCAAGTGGGACCGCGAGTTTGTGGTCGATGTCTTTCAGGCCGGCGCCGGCGTGAGCTTCCACATGAACTCCAACGAGGTGATCGCCAATCGTGCGGAAGAGATCCTCGGGGGCAAGCTCGGCGAATACAAGCGCGTGCATCCGAACGATCATGTCAACTACGGGCAATCGACCAATGACGTATTTCCCACCGCCATGCGTTTGGCGACGCTGATCGAACTCGAAAAGCTATATCCAGTCCTCGACTCACTCACGCATAGCTTCGACCAAAAGAGCAAAGAGTTCTGGGAGATCATGAAATCCGGGCGGACGCACATGCAGGACGCTGTGCCCATCCGTCTTGGACAGGAGTTTGCAGCGTATGCAGCTACGCTGCGCAAGGCCGGCGACAACATCCGGCAGAACTCGGAAGACCTGCGCTGGTTAGGCCTTGGAGGCTCGGCTGTAGGCACGGGAATCAATACGCATCCGGACTATCGCGGGCGTGCGGTTGCAAATCTCACGCGCATCTCCGGGCAAAAGCTTATGCCGGCAACTGACATGCGATGGGCCATGCAATCGAATGCGCCCATGGCGCAGACCTCGGCAGCGTTGCGGAATCTCGCTTTGGAAATCATCCGCATTTCGAACGACATTCGCCTAATATCGTCGGGTCCCAATACGGGAATGGCGGAAATCTATCTGCCGGCCCTGCAGCCCGGCTCATCGATCATGCCGGGCAAGATCAATCCCGTGATGCCGGAGCTGGCAGCAATGGTCTCTTTCCAGGTGGTCGGCAACGACACGGCGGTAGCACTAGCTGTTCAAGGCGGACAGCTCGAACTGAACGTCATGATGCCGACGATGTCTTATAGCGTGCTGCAGTCGATCACGATCATGACCAACATGCTCCGCCAGTTCGACAGGTTCTGCATCAGCGGACTCACCGCGAATAAAGATCGCTGCCAGTTCTATGCGGAAAGCACTGTTTCCCTCGCGACTGCATTGAATCCATACATTGGATATCAGAAAGCAGCCGAGATCGTGAAGGAATCGATCAAGACCGGACGATCGATTATCGAGATCGCTCGCTCACAAGGATTGCTGAAAGAAGAAGAGATCGCAGAGATTCTCGATCCGGTGAACATGACCGAACCGAAGCGTCCGCTCGAAGCGGCGAAGCAGAGAGAGAAGATCAAGGCAAGCTAGAATCGAAACAGCACATGTCACTCACACGTCAGCAAGCGCTCGATATGTTTCGCTCCGATGATCTGATCGGCATCGGCATGGAAGCCGATGCCATTCGCCGACGCCTTCATCCTGAAGGCGTGGTCAGCTACATCATCGATCGCAACATAAACTACACGAACTTCTGCACCGAGTACTGCTCGTTCTGCGCGTTTTACCGCCCGCTGAAAGGGAAGCTCGCGGCCGAAGGCTACATCCTTGATTTCGACACCATCTACGAAAAAATTCGTGAGACGGTCGAGCTTGGCGGCACGGGCGTTCTCATGCAGGGCGGTCTGCATCCCGATTTGAAAATTGACTGGTTCGAGCGCCTGCTGTGCGGAATTAAAGACCGCTTTCCCAAAGTTCACCTCCACTGCTTCTCGGCTTCCGAAATTATCGCCATCGCTGAGTACAGCGGCCTTACGATTCGCGACACTATCATGCGTCTGCGCGATGCCGGACTCGATTCCATTCCGGGAGGCGGAGCTGAGATTCTCGACGACGATGTTCGTTATCGCATCGCGCGCCTGAAGTGCCTGACTGGAGACTGGCTCAACGTCCATCGCACTGCTCATCAGCTCGGAATGCGAACCACTGCCACGATGATGTTCGGCGTCGGTGAGACGTTCGAGCAGCGTATTAACCATTTCCAGGTGATCTACGATCTGCAACAGGAAACCGGCGGATTTACCGCATTCATCCCGTGGAGCTTTCAACCCAAGAACACCGCGCTTGGCGGACGAAAATGGGATGAGGCGACGTCAGTCGAGTACTTGAAACTATTGGCGATTTCCCGCCTCTTCCTCGACAATATCGAAAATGTCCAGGCGAGCTGGGTGACACAAGGCTTGAAAGTCCTACAGATGGGATTGCGTTTCGGCGGAAATGATGTTGGGTCAGTGATGCTGGAAGAGAACGTAGTGCGCGCTGCCGGCACCTCCAACTGCACGACGGAAGAAGAGCTGCGTCACATTATTCGCGACGCAGGATTTAAGCCGGTGCAGCGTGACACGCTGTATCGGACGATGTTTCTGAATTAAACAGGCGTTACTTAGGACTGTCGCGATGCTGCGCCTTCACGTTGTATCCAGCTTTCTTTAGCCGCTTCGCGACATCTTCGGCGATCATGACCGAACGGTGCTGCCCACCGGTGCATCCGAACGCAATAGTCAGGTAGCTCTTCCCTTCTCGGATGTAATGCGGCATGAGATAGATCAGCAATTCCGAGATGCGATCGATGAACTCTTTCGTCTGAGGAAACTGGCGGATGTACGCTGCGACTTTGGGATGTTTGCCGGTAAGAGGACGGAACTCTGGCACGAAGTGAGGATTCGGCAGGAAGCGAACGTCGAATACCAAATCGGAATCGCTAGGCACGCCGTTCTTGAATCCGAAGCTCACGCACGAGACGAGAATGCTGTGAGTGCCGCTTTTCCCATCTTGAAACTTTTCGAGGATATGAGAGCGCAGCTCGTGGACGTTGAACTTGGAGGTGTCGATGATCACGTCAGCCAGGTTGCGAACGAAATCGAGCTTTTCGCGCTCCGAGCTGATCGCCGATGCAACGGAAGAACTCTTGCCCAGCGGATGGGGTCGTCGCGTCTCGCTGAAGCGTCGCACCAGTGATTCGTCTGAGGCTTCAAGGAAGACGACTTGCGTGTTGATGGTCCTTTTTACTTGCTTCAGAATCTGCGGCAGTCGAGTGAGCGTCTGCCCTTCGCGAATGTCGACGACCAGAGCGGTACGCTCAATTTCCGGGGATTGCCGTGCTAAATCTGCGAAACGTGGAATCAGTTCGAGAGGAAGGTTATCGACGCAGTAATAGCCGAGATCTTCGAAGGCTTTGAGAACGGATCCCTTGCCCGAGCCGCTCATGCCGGTAATGATCACTAACTCGGTCGGACCGCGCTTGAACTTGCCTCCGCGCGGCGCCAGACGCCGACGCGGAGTCTTCTGCGCATCAGCATCTTGCACCTGTTTAGAAGCGATCGCCATTAAGATGATGTTAGCAGCAGCTTACGGCGCTTCAATCAGCTCCATTTTGCCGTCTTTTTTCCGATGCAACACTTTCACGCGACCATCGGGATCGCGGAAGACAAACACATCGCGGTCGCGGAACTCGGCCTCTTTCACCGCTTCTTCAATTGTCATGGGACGCAACGCGACCGAATCAGCTGACTTTGCCACGTGTGTTTCCGTTAGACGCGCAATCGCCGGGAAGGAATGGACAACAACAGGCACAGCAGTCGCTGGGTTAGCGCCTACGGCCATGTGCTGTGCTTCCTGTTTGGCCACTTGTTTGGGCCACTCTTCTTTGCGAACCTGGCGCTTCTTGGTCCGCCAGCGGCTCTTGTACTTCACTGCCTGGCGATCGATTTTGTCGAGCGCTTCGCCAACGGCCGCGGACATTTCGGTCGCCTCGGCTACGCCGACGATCGGATGATTGCGAATGTTGATGGTGATTTCCGCGATGTTGCGGTGTTTTTCCAGGGTGAGAATTACATGCGAGTCGAAGGTGCTGCCAAAGAGTTTTTCGAGTTTGCCCAAGCCGTGTTCCACCTGCTTGCGCACTGCGGGAGTGATTTCATACTGCCTTCCGGTGTACTCGACGTTCATCAAACTCCCTCCAACGAGCTTCTAAGCTGCTGAGCTACTAAGCTGCTAAGCCCCTGACTACAGGAGCGTGGAGTTTTGCTGCGGTTGGCTGATATGTGTCGTTAGTTTTTTGGCTCCGCTGGTGAATCACCCAGTCTGCGAGATCGTCCGGGAGTCCCTCGCGTTAGAAGCCGACCTCCTTTCTTTATCGCAGTTTCGGTCGAGCAAAATGCTTAGAAGCTTGGCCGCTTAGCAGCTCAGAAGCTTCTTTCAATCCTTCAGACGTCTTTGATGCGTGCTGGGAATCTTCATGTCCTCGCGATACTTCGCAACCGTACGGCGCGTCACGTTGATGCCTTGTGATTGCAGAATGCGCGTGATCTGCTCGTCAGTAAGCGGACGTCTTGCATCTTCTTCTTCAATCAGTTTCTTTACGCGCCGCTTGAGGATCATCAGCGACGTTCCGCTACCTTCAGGTCCATTGACGCTTTCGCTGAAGAAGTAGCGTAGTTCGTAGACGCCCTGAGACGTATGAACGTATTTGTTGGCGACGGCCCGACTCACTGTCGAGGGATGAACCCCAATCTCTTCGGCGACTTCTTTGATCATCATGGGCTTCAATTGATCGATGCCATAGTCGAGGAAATCGCGTTGGCGGCCGATGATGGCGTAGCAGGTCTTGAGGATTGTCTGCTTCCGCTGCTCAATGTTCTTCATGAGCTGAATAGCAGACTTATAACGCTCTTTCACGTAATTGCGAACATCTTTTTCAGCAGCATCGCGATTCAGCAATTTTTTGTAACCGGGATTCAGCCGCAGGACAGGAATGTCATCTTCGTTCATCATCACGACGTATTCGTCACCCTGTTTCACGAACGCGACATCGGGCTCGATCAGTCGAGGCTCCACCTGGTTGTAGCGCTGGCCAGGCTTCGGATCAAGCGTCTTGAGGAAGTCAAGCGCTGCCATCACAGATTCCAGCGGACGCCCGATGGCGCGAGCAATCTCCTTGAACTGCCGGTTTTGCACGTTACGCAGTTGCGTATCGACGATCGCCACCGCCGTGTGAATCTGGGCGAGGCTTTGATTGTGGACTTCGGAATCGCCGTTCACAACGCGATTATTCACCTGACGCTCGAGATCGCGAAGCTGGAGCAGCAGGCACTCGCGCAAATCGCGAGCCGCAATGCCGATCGGATCCATTTGGCGGATAATCTCGATCGCCTCGCGCAAATCCTGCATCTCGAACGGAGCTGCAGTCTGTTTTGGTTTCACAGCGGCTGAAGGCGTGGTTCCATTCTGGGACACCCGAGCCGGCGGAGGGGCTACGGCAACTTGCGTTCCATGCCCACCGGCGTAACTGCCAACCAGAGCCGTCACTGGCTCATGCTCCGGAACTTGGCTTTCCTCTGTGACCGGTGCGATTGCCGGAACTTCTGCGTTACCAGAAGATACAGAGGCCTCAAGCTCGATGTTCTCGCCACGAGCCACAGACATCAGCTCTTCATCTGACGCGACAAGATAGCCATCGTCATTGAGATTGCCGATTACGAGCTCAGCGGCGGCGCGAACTTTTTCGTTCATCGGCATCGCGCCTAGCTGCCACATCAAATGATCAGTCAGTGTGCCCGGCTTCGAAAGGAAATTTTCGAACGAAGGACGCTCAGAGCTCTCGAAATCGCCCTGCGGACTACGGAATCCAGGGTCGAGATACTCACGGAAGTAGCTACCGAAATCGATCTCTTCGAATGGATCTTTTTTCTCACCGGCCTGCTCGCCGGCTGTGACGGCAGGCTGTTCCGGAGAGTCAGCGCGCTCGCGGTCTGCTTCTTTACCAGCCACCTGGTCGATAATCGGAATGTTCGATTCAAGCTCCTCCAGAACCGGGTTCTCGACAATCTCAGCATTGATCATCTCCTTCAGCTCGAGCTTGTTGAGCGCAAGCACGCTCACCATCTGCACGAGCCCCGGAGTGAGGATCTGCTTCTGCGAGACCTTGAGGTTCAGTTTGTTCTGAAGAAGGACCATGGGTCGGCTATCGGCACTCGGCTGTCGGCATTCGGCCAGTACGTACTGAGGGCTTAACGGTCATGTGAAGCTGGCGCGTACGGCTGATTGTCGAAAGCTGATTGCTTAGTTCCATCATGCGCTACTTTGCGTCGAATTACACTAAGGAGAAACTCTCTCCCAGATAAACTCTTTTCACTTCCGGATCGTTGCCCAACTGTTCGGGCGTTCCTGCACGGAAAATCTTTCCCTGATTGATGATGTATGCGCGATCGGTTACTGACAGCGTCTCGCGCACATTGTGATCTGTAATCAAAACGCCGATGCCGCTCGCCTTGAGATCAAAAATGATCTTCTGCAAGTCGAGCACCGCTATCGGATCGATTCCCGAAAAGGGCTCGTCGAGCAGGATGAACGTCGGGCGAATGCAAAGGCACCGCGCGATCTCCACCCTGCGGCGCTCGCCGCCTGAGAGCGCATATCCGCGCGTCTTGCGAATGTGCCCCAGGCCAAGCTGTTCGATCAGGGTCTCCATGCGGCTGCGCCGGTTCTCCCAGGAGAGCGGCTGAGCCTCAAGGATGGCCATGATGTTCTCCTCGACCGTCAGCTTGCGAAAGACCGAGGGTTCCTGCGGAAGGTAGCTGATGCCATAACTCCGAGCCCGCAGATACATGGGGACGCCCGTGATTTCCTGGCCGTCCATCAGAACCCGGCCCTCATCGGGCATGACCAGCCCCACAATCATGTAAAAGGTGGTGGTTTTGCCGGCCCCGTTCGGCCCCAGCAACCCAACGACCTCACCCTGATTTATGTGGAGAGTGACCCCGTTTACTACCCTCCGACCCCGATAGGACTTGCCAATCTCGTCGGTCGAGAGCGTTTGTTGCGTCATTTTTCGCGCCGGGTCTGGGTTATGGACATTGAATTGCTACTGTCCACGAGCACTCTATCATCGCGGTTAAAGAAGGTCAACGAAACTCCGGTAACTTGACCGTGTTCGGCATCAAAAATGCTAGGCGGACTGGCCGGCGTGCCAGTCAAGACGAATTTCTCCTCGTCTGCGGTGTAGATCAGGCGATTGCCCACTGCTCGCCTTCCTGGCTGCTGGAGAAGAATATTTCCTGTCGCATCAATTGATTGCACCTGACTTGGTGCTTTTCCGGCCTGAGCTTTCGGGGTTGGTGGTGGCTGGTTCTGGGCGCGCAATGTGACAACAGCGCGGCCAGCCTGCAGAGTAGAATCTCCACTCTTAAGAACGATCGCGCCGTCGAAAATCGCCTTCCGCTGCGTGTCGTCATAATGAAGATGGTCTGCCAGGACGTCGACGGGAACCTGCTTCCCGCTTTGGTCCGCCTGTACAAAAACTGTGGAAACCCGCGCATTCCCTTGCGCCTGAGCATCCAGAGTTCTTTCCTTTCGATTGAAATCGATCTCCGGCGCCTGGACGATGTTCCCGCCCTGCCATAGGCGAGCGGCTCCGCTAAAGCGGGCCGCACCAGTCGAGTTCCTAGCTACCATCTGCTCGGCGGTGATGTGAACTGGCTGCACAGGCGTAAGCATCGCTCCAGAAGCTTCTTGTTTCTGCGGGGTATTCTGCCCCGTCTTCTGCTCCGAGTAGGTGGTCTTTACATTGCCAGTGGCCGTGGTTTCTGCGGTTGCACGGCTTAGCGTGAGCGAGTCGCTGGTAAGCATTGACCCGGTAGATGCGTCTTTGTAATGAACGTTGCCGCTCAGCGCCATTGTGTCCGTCGGCTGGCTGTAGGTAGCGCGATCAGCGGTGGCGCTGCGTTGACCTTCCTGGATCTGGACATCCCCGCTTTGGACCACGCGCTCGAGTGTTTGCGTTTTCCCGGAAGCGAAGGCGGCGACCATGTCGCGGCTCTGGCTAATCCGATCCGGTTTGCCCGGCGAGGAAGAAATGATCTTTACAGGATTCGCTCCACTGAGGCTGGAAATGCGATTGTCTCCTGCAAACTTCGCTTCAAAGCGACTCGACGTAATTGTTGTCTTTGCGGTTGTGGGCTTCGCGTTTGCCTGCGGGGTGGTCTCAGCGTTTGTGAGCACAAGTACCCCTGCGCCCACACTAGTCGCCGTCGTAAGACGCGAACCTCGGGCCAGCTCAAGATCCAGACCGTCACCGTGAAATTCGGTTCCACGGCCTTCTGAACCGACCGGTGTGACGGGATCTTTGGCTGTCGCCCCGGGTGCCGCTGCATTCCCGTTTTGGGCAGTTTGAACGAGATCTACGTGATTGCGAAGGTGTGCCGATTTGATTTGATTGTCAGGTCCGAAGCTGAGCAACACCTCGCCCGCATTGCCGTGCGAGGCGCTCGCGCCTTGCGTTAGCCAATTCACTCCGCCAGTTAGATGTCCGGTGGTCGCCTGATTGTTGGGCCCGAAGATGAAGCTCGCGTTGGCCGAGTGGAGCTGCGCGCTACGTTCACCTTTGACGTGCGCATCGACTCCACCGCTCGCGTCGGCTCGGGAAACGGTGTTGTCCTCGCGAAGGTGCAAAATGACGTGCTGAGCCTCGAGGCGTCTAATGCCGGATTCCGCGCGGAGATCCGTCAGCGTGAGTTGTTGTGTCTCCTGTTCGTAATAAGCGGTAGATGCGCGTAGATCAGTCCGCCTTGGGCCGCCCGTGAGCAGGTGCACATCGGAATACAGCTTAAATGTCCCCTTTTTCGAATCATAAGTGGCGCCTACGGCTGAACCGGTTCCTTGCGGCAACTGGAAGGTGATCAGTTCGGCGGTGTGCGCGACACCAGTCTTTTGATTGAAAACCAGACCTGAAGTGTCGAGATGTAGAGGGCTTCCAGTCTTATTGACGGATGCTTCCGGTTTCGAAGTGCCCGGCTCGACTGCCTGCAATTGAATGCCGACTTTACCTTTTGCAGTTACGTCGCCGGTTTGTGCGTCGTACTCGAAATCGTCGCCAGTAATCTCATCCTGCCGATCAGAATTTCGACCGTACGAGACGATCTTCACATTGTGAAGTTCAGCCTTACCACCTTCCTTATAACGAACAGCGTTGGAAGCAGAGATTGAGAATATGGTGTGCCCGCCCGCCGACTGGGAATAGGTGAACCCCTGCGTGTTCTGCTGAATGTTCGCGCCCAGCTTCGCCGGAAGATCGTGAACAGCCCGCTGCACACGGTAGCGTGCATACAGGTAGAAGCCCGCAACTACGCCAATCATCAGCAGCGCAGAGATTCCAAACCAGATGCGTAGCCGCGAAATAGAAGAGGGCATGAAATCAGGTTACAGGCAGCGATTTAACTGAACAAACGGGACGACTGATTTCATCGTAACCCGTTGACAGCTTCCGCTCTAGCACGTATTATGTGCGCACGATGAATGTGACACTTTCCATCGATGAAAAGACGCTCACAAAAGCACGTAAGAGGGCTGAGGCTCTGGGCACCAGTGTCAATCAACTAATACGGGATTATCTTCAGAAGCTTGCGGGCGCAGATAACGCTGAACGCAGCATAGAGGAGTTCAAGCGCCTTTCCGGCCGGGGCAACTCTCGTGGTTGGAAGTTCAACCGAGACGAGGTTCATGAGCGTTCGTAGCTTTTTCGACACGAACGTGTTGATTTATGCCGATGATCATGGTTTTCCGGCGAAGCAAAGACGCGCGATTGACATGATGGCTGAGCACCGTCGCGAAGGAACCGGCGTCGTCTCAATCCAAGTATTGCAAGAGTACTTCGTCGCAGCCACACGTAAGCTCAAGGTAGACGTCCAAACTGCACGTCGAAAAGTGGAGCTGTTATCAGAGTTCGACGTAGCGCGACCTGATGTGTCGGACATTCTGGGAGCTATCGATCTGCATAGACTGCATGGGTTTTCTCTTTGGGATGCCTTGATCTTGAGAGCGGCGAAACAATCTGGATGCAGAGTGCTATTATCCGAAGATTTCCAAAGCGGTCAGGAGATTGACGGTGTACGAATTGTCGATCCCTTTCACACCACTTGAGCGGCCGTTCGCGCTTGTGCTTCAGGTTTTGCGTTCTGAGCCAGGTCGTTCCTCTTGAAGTCGCAAATCCGCAGCTCAATTCCGCCGAAGTCAGGATGCGTGTTCTCGTCCAGCGTGAAGGCGAGATCGATAGTGTCATTCGCGAGAATGCCTTCAGTTGCGATTCGTTCAGCCATGCGCCAGGCCATTGCGTCGAAGCGCATTGCTTTTCCGTTCGTCTGAGCGACGCGCATTTTTGCGTGCTTGTCTTTCAGCACTTTGGGAGGCAATAACACGCGAAGGCGGCGAGCAACGAACATTGGCTCGCGATTGCCGACGCCGAATGGCTCCATCCGTTGAACGGTCTGAATGAGCTCAGGATTAATTCCGGATAGTTCGATTTCGGCTTCAGCCTCAAGCACTGGAATCAGATCTTCCGGCGTCAAGCGCTGGCGTGCGTAGAGATCGAGACGTGTGCGAAGTTCATTAATGCGCTCGGAAGGCAATGAGAAGCCGACTGCGTGGGCGTGTCCGCCGTAGCGCGTGAAGAGTTCGTGGCAGCTTTCGAGAGCGCTGAGCAAATGAAAAGCGGGAATGGAACGCCCCGACCCGTGCGCCTCTCCATTATCGCGGCTGATGACCAGCGCCGGCCGATAGGTGCGCTCGACCACTCTTGTCGCGGCGATACCAATCACGCCGCGATGCCATCCATCGCCGTCGAGCACGATGCAGAGCGCGTCCGCGAATTGCGGTTCGGTGAGCCGTGCTTCGAGGGTCTGCACAATCTGCTGCTCGCTGGCCTGACGATCCGAATTGAGTTGATTGAGGCGCGCCGCGAGCTCACGCGCTTTCTCTTCTTCTCGCGCTTCAAAGAGCTCGATGACGGTCTGGGCAACATCCATGCGGCCAGCCGCATTCATGCGTGGTGCAATGCGGAACGCTACATCTGAGGCCGAGAGCTGGCGCTGCTTGTCTGCGAGCTGCGCGACTGTCATTAACGCGCGAAGCCCGACGTTACGCGGATCGCGCAATCCGGCAAGTCCCAATTTGGCGATTACCCGATTTTCACCTACCAGCGGGACCGCGTCCGCAATTGTGGCGATTGCCGCCATCTTCAGGAATGACGGAAGTAGTCGGCGGCGAGCATCGGTTTCATCACGAGCTTCCAGAAGCGCCTGGGCAATTTTGAATGCGATGCCGGCGCCGCAAAGCGATTTGCAGGGATAGCTGCAATCCGGCTGATTGGGATTGAGCACAGCAAGCGCGTGTGGAAGCTGGCCATCTTCAGGCAGGTGGTGATCGGTGACGATCAGATCCAATCCGACGCGTCGCGCAGCTTCGGCCGCAGCGAACGCGCGAATGCCGGTATCGACGCTGATCACCAGGCGCACACCGTTCTCGGCCGCGCGCTCGATGACGTCGTCCTTCATTCCATAACCGTCGCGAATGCGATGCGGCACGTGAAACTCGGCCGTTCCTCCGACGATCTCGATGGCTTTCTTCAGAATCACGATTGCGGTTGTGCCATCAACGTCGTAGTCGCCGTAAATGAGAATGCGCTCGTGGTTGGCGACCGCCTGCTGAATGCGCGCAACGGCCTGGCGCATGCCTTTCATCAGGTAGGGCGAGTGCAGATGATCGAGCTTAGGGCCAAGAAACTGGCAAGCAGCATCAGCGTTGCCCACACCGCGTCCGACAAGCAGCCGAGCCACTAGCGGAGAGACATGCGCCTCGGCAGCGATTCGGGCCGTGAGCTGTTCGTCAACGGATTTGATAATCCAGCGCAGAGAAGAAGCTCCTAAGCGGCTAAGCTTCTAAGCTGCTGAGCCAAAAAGACGGCTGCGTTCTCACGAAGCTTACCTGCTTAGGAGCTTAGCAGCTTAGGCGCCTCCTTCAACCTTCTTTTCCGGAGGCCATAGCGCCACCGCATGGCCACAAGGCCTGCCACGGCTATTGAGCACAGCTCGATGAACACTTTCTCTCCGTCGAGGACGTCGACCGGAGCTTTTTCGAGGTTGGGATTGGTGAAGATGCTGTGCCAGAAGATCGCGACCGCGGCTGCGTAGATCACGAAGTGAAAGGACTTCCACAAATGGCGGCCGAGACTCAACCGAAAGTACGACGTAATTACAACCACGATGACGCAGTACAAGGCAATAGCCCCGATTGTGTTCTCCAACGGCTGTACCGGCGAATGCACGGGATAGAGAATGTCGCGGATCCGAAATCTCTCTCTCGCTGACGCGAGCAGCACCACCGGATGCAGAATGCAAGCGCCAAGCAGCGCGTAACCAGTCCAGTTGTGGATAGCAAAGATGTTGAAGCGATGATGCGGCCAGTATCGCCACGGGCTGTAGCGCATCGCGATCAGCGACCCTATCAGCAAGTTAAGTGTAGCCAGGCCTACCGCGACGAGACCGATGTCGGCTGAGAGATCAATTGCGGTCATTGGGAGAGGCGAACACGAAGGTCACGATGTTGAAAATCGGAGGTCACGGAGACAGCATCCATCAACTTAGACGAATTTCTTGAGACAAGATTCCAGTTCCGCCAGCGAATCTATTCTCGGGAGATCGGTTTGGGAGTAAACGCCGGCGATATCCATCAGCACCGGCTTCATGCCTGCCTTTTGAGCTCCTAAATAATCGATTGCATAAATGTCGCCAAGATACAGCGCTCGATCTGCCTGAACGCTCATTGCACTGAGCGCCGCTTGAAATATTTGTGGCGCGGGCTTCTCATGTCCGATATTTCCCGAGTCGGTGACATGCTCGAAGTACGAACCGAATCCCAAAATCGCGAGTCGCTCGCCCATATGTCCGTCGGAATTCGAAATCACGGCGAGACGGTATTTGCGCTTTAGCGACGCTAGTGCTTCGAATGTGCCCGGCCGCATGCGGCTCCAGTTTGCGGATGTACGTATGAGCTTCACAAGTTCCCCGTGAAGCTCATCATCGTTGACCCCCACTTCGCTAAGTAAGCGCGAGTAGTAGGTATCCCAGTAGCTTTGATCGACTTTCGCGGTGCGTGAGACGAGCTGATCCATTTCTTTGCGAGCGGCGCGCTCAGCGACGAGCAGTTGGGCTTCGGTGGGACGCACACCGCGATTCCAAAGTGGAATCAGCGTCTTTTCGTGATCGGGAAAAAGAAGCGTACCCCCCACGTCGAAAAAGATGACCTCGATCGACATTGGCCGCGCTTATTGCGCCAGATGCTCCTCTCGACGACGCGTGAGATAGAAGTAGACGGCAGGAGTGACGAGTAGCGACAGCACCATCGAGATCAGGATGCCGCCGATCACAGCGATGGCCAATGGCTGCAGCATCTCGGATCCAGCTCCGAGCGCGAATGCCAACGGCAACATGCCTGCGACAGCAGCGATGGCGGTCATCGCGATCGGGCGGAGGCGGCGACGGCCTGCACGCATCATGGATTCTTCGGCATCAAAACCCGCGCGGCGGAATTCGTGCTCGGCATCGAGCAGCAGAATACCGTTCTTGGCAACGATGCCGATCACCATGATCAACCCCATAAAGGCGGAGACGCTGAAAGTTGTTCCGGTTATAAGAAGCGCGAAGAAAACGCCGGCGGTCGAGAGCAGCGCTGAAGAAAGGATCGCCGCCGGCGCAGAGAAACTGCGGAACTCGAAGAGCAGGACTGCAAATACAAAAGCGAATGCCATCACGAAAACGAAAACGAAGTCATGAAATGTTTGCTGCTGCTCGGCGTACAAACCTCCATACTCAATGCGTATCGATGACGGCAGATTCAGCTTAGCGATTACATCTTTCACTTTCGCGATGCCCGTTCCCAAATCGAGACCTTCCAGGCGTGCGGTGACTTCGAGGTCGCGTTGAAGATTCTCGCGGCGAATCTCGGTCTGCCCTGGAAGCTGGGTGACGTTTGCCAGAGAGCCGAGCGTCGCAGTTCGTCCTGCGGAGCTGACCAGCAACGTATTGTTCATGGCCTCAATGCTGGCGCGGTTAGCCTCAGGAAAACGCACGCGAACGGTGTAAGCGCGATCGTTCACCACAACCGGAGTCGTGGCCGGCTCGCCTTCAAGAATTGCCGATGCGTCGATGGCAACTTCGTCCGGAGTGAATCCAGCACGGGCCGTTACGGCCGGGTCGATTTGATAATTGACGGCGGGACCGCTCATCGTGTTCTCGACCCCGTTCTGGACGTCCACCACGGTTTTACCACCATCAATCTTGGAAATAGCGTCAGCTACTTCAGGGCCGAGCTTCTCGAGCAGGGCCGCATTTTCGGAAAACAATTTAATGACCACGGGCTCGGGAGCACTGGTGAGGTCACCGATCATGTCCTGTAGCAATTCGGGAAATTCGGTGTCGAGTTCTGGTTCCTGCTGTTTAATTTTCGCGCGGACATCGGCAATTACGTCGTCAGTGGAACGGTCATGATTTGCTTTCAATTTCACCGAGATATCGCCGGTGTTGGCCTCAGTAACTGAGGCCAGGCCCAGTTGCAATCCGGTACGGCGGGAAGTGCTCTCGACCTCTGGTTCTCTGCGAATGATCTGCTCGACATGGCTGATCACGCGATTTGTCTCGGAGAGCGAACTGCCGGGGGGCATGATGTAGTCGACAATGAATCCACCTTCATCCATGGAAGGCAGCAGGTCGGATCCGAGCCCGCGATAGCAGAAGTACGCAACTACAATCAGCACAACGCTGCCGCCGGCCAGCAGCAGAGGACGTTCCAGAGCACGCCGTAGCCAGCGCTCATAGAAGTTCAACACCGCATGAAACTTCTTGCCGTAAGAAGATTCTTCGGCCTCGATCATGTGTTCGAGTCGTTCACGCTCTGTCCAGTTCTCCGAACCTTGTTCGATCATCCCGTGCTCGTCTTTCCGCCGCACGAAATACTGGCTGAGGTTCGGGGTCCAGGTAAGCGCCAGCCCGAGAGAGGTGAAGAGGGCTACACCCATCGTGACGGCAAGCGCGCGAAAGAAAGTTCCATACACGCCATGGATCGCGACTAGCGGCAGGAAGACCACAATTGGCGTCACTGTCGATCCAATCAGAGGCGCGGTGACTTCTTTCAGCGCGCTGTAGATTGCCTGAAGGCGCCCCTGTCCCAGGTCGCGATGGAGAACGATGTTCTCGATCACGACGATGGCATCATCGATAATAAGTCCGACTGCAGCGGCAAGGCCGCCGAGCGTCATCAAGTTGAAGCTCTCGCCCAGCGCTTTTAGGACGATAAATGTAATCACGATGGTGATGGGAATCACCATGCCAGCGACCGCAGAGCTTCCCCAATCGCGGAGGAAGAGGACAATGACGATCGCTGCGAGGACCAGGCCGATGAAGATGGCATCACGAACGCTCTTGATCGAATCACGTACCAATCCGGACTGGTCGTAATACGGAACCAGCTTGATGCCCGGCGGCAGTGATTTGCGCAGTTCGTCGATCTTGGCATTCACTTCATCGGCAACCTGAACGGTGTTGCTGTCGGGCTGACGGTTGATGGAAAGCAGCACAGCGGGCTTGCCGTTGGCGGTCACAACCGTGTACTTGGGCATCACACCGTTCGAGACCGTCGCTACATCGGCGATGTGAACGGGGACACCGGCGTTATTTGTCTTGATGACGATCTGTCCAAGCTGCTCCGGACTGCGCACCTGTCCGTTCACTAATCCCAAAACGAGCTGATGATTTTCCTGAATGAGCCCGGGAGAATCGACCAGATTGGTCTTGCTTACCGCATTCAGAATGTCCTGAACGGTGACCGAGGCGCTCAGCAGCTTCGAGGGATCCGGCGTAATGAGATATTCGGGCTGATCGCCACCCTGCACGATCACGGTCGCTACGCCGTTCAGGCGATTGATCTGCGGCTTGAGCGTGTACGTCGCCAGTTCCCAAAGCTGCGTCTGCGGAACCGTGTCCGAGGTTAAACTGAATCCCATTATGGGAAAGCTGGCAAAAGTCAGCCGATGTGTATCGATCTTTGCCGTATTCGGAAGTGAGGTCTGCACCTGTGCAACGGCCGCGTTCACAAGCTGCAGCGTCGTGACCATGTCGACACTCCAGTTGAAAAACAGGTCGACCTCGGCGGAGCCGCGGCTGGTAATGGAATTCACACGAGTCAATCCGGGAACGCTGTTGACCGCGTCTTCCACCGGACGCGTGATGGTAACCATCATCTGATCGATCGGCATCACGCCGTTATCAATGCCAATGATGATGCGGGGAAAGTTCACCTCGGGAAAGACAGCAACCGGAATTGTGAACGCAAGATACGCGCCCATGATCGCCAGTGCGATGATCAGGAAGATGAGAGGTTTAGAGAGACGCGAGAACCAGTAATTCCCGGGCGGAGCCGGGATCGGATGCGCCTCGTCGATGGGCGTAACTTTGGTGGCCACTGGCTAGGGCTCGCTGCCGCCCTCCGCGTCTTTATCATCGCCTTTGCCCTTCTCCTCATCGCCTTCGCCCCCGGGCTGCGGCGGGGCTTCGACCTTCACCTTTGTATTGTCGGGCAGTCCGTATGGTCCGACTGCCACTATCTGCTCTCCCGGTTTCAGGCCGCTGACAATCTGAACCGAGTCCTGGTTCTGAATTCCCGTTTCGACCTCACGCTTATGCGCCATGCCGTCGCCTCCGATCACCATCACCGACTTCTTTCCATCTTCATCAGTCACGACGGCTTGCGCTGGGATAGTCAGCGCATTGGGAACTGTTTTCGCGGTCATCGTTAGTGTGCTCGATGCGCCAGCTTTCAAAATGCCCTTGGGATTCGGCGCCTGCACCCAGACCTCCACTGTGGTGCTGCCGGGATCGAGCGCTGGACTTACGAGCGTCACTCTTCCTTTAATGGGCTCTTCAGAACCAGCGGCCGTCAGGGTTGCAGTATCACCTTTCTTAAGCAGGGCCGCCTGATTCTGTGGGATATGCGCCTTCGCGATCATCTGCGACAAGTCCATGACAGTTACAAGCGGAGCGCCGGCCTGCGGCATCATGCCGGGATACCACGGCCCGTCGGTTACAGTGCCGTCAATTGGACTTCGAATTTCCGAATACCCAAGCTGCGCGACGGCGCTGTTGTACTTCCCTTGCGCCGAAACAAGCTGCGCTTTTGCGGATTTGAGTTCTTGCTCGTGTCCGACCTCCTGCAATCCTGCCAAGTGCTTCTGAGCCTGTTCGTACTGCGCTTTCGCTTGGACTAGAGCCACGGCCGCAGAATCGAGATCTTTACGCGGAAGCGCTCCCTGATCGAATAAGGCCTTGCGGCTGTCGTAGAGCTTCTGCTGCGCATCGAGATTTTCTTTCGCGGCCTGCGCATCTCCCTGCGCCTTTTGCAGCTCTTCGGGAACGGAATTGTTTGTGGCGATTACTTCAGCGGCCTGCGCCTGCTCCAGATCGCCGCGGTTCTGCTCAGCGGCAGCCGCGAGGTCTTTATTCTCCAGCGTCAGCAGCAACTGGCCTTTGTGTACTTTTTGTCCGCGCACCACATAGGCCTTCTGAACCGGCGCTGCAACTTTGGGAACGATCGGCGCCTGACTGATAGGAAACAGAACGGCGTCGGTAGTGATGGTTTGGGAAATGCTCCCTTGCTTCACCGTGGCGGCCTGAACACTCACAATCGGCTGCGGTTCGGCTTGTTCTTTGGAGCAGCTCGCCAGCCAGGCAGCGACAATCGCCAGCGCTCCACAGGTAATTGTTTTGCGAATGGCCATGCAGTTAAAAGACGCCGGTTAGCGTCTGCAGATTAGCGATTGCCAGCCGATACCGGGCTTCCCCGTCATCATAATTGTTGCGCGCCGCAACCAGCGAATTCTGCGCGTCCACGACTTCGAGTGCCGTCGCCTCGCCGCCTTGATATCGCAGATTCGTCAGCCGCACGCTTTCCGCAGCCAAATCGGCTGATTGTTGCAGAACTTCCAGTTCGATCTTCGCGGCTTCGGCTTCGGCATAGAGCGACTTCAAATCTGCCAGGAGCTTGCGTTGCGCCGCCGAGAGCTGCGTCTGGGCAAGATCGCGCTGCAGTTCGGTCTGCTTTACCTTGCTGCGGGTTGCACCCCAGTTCCAGATTGGAATATTCAAAGTGGCGCTTGCCGAATACCCCAGATTCCGAATCGGACCATCTGGAGTGGGAGTATTCACGGCGAAATGACTCGCGTCAATGCCATAAAAGTAATCGAGTGTTAACGTCGGCAGATAGGCTGCGCGTGAAGAAAGCACCGCGTAATTCGCCGCCCGGACCGTCTGCATCGCGGCATACAAATCCGGATTCTTCGTCTTAGCCTGCTGCTCGACCTCCTGCATTGGAGGGAGTGGCGGCGGCAGGCGCAGATCGTCCACAGTGGAGTAATTCTGATTGAAGTTTGGAAAAACCAGCACTGCCAGATCGAGATGCGCTTTGTCCATCGCGAGCTGAGCCTCGCGCAGCGCGCGATTGGCATCGTTTGCCTGAAGCTGCGCCTTGATCACGTCCGAATGGGCCACTTCCCCGCCTTGCTCGAGCTTCTGGCTCAGATCGAGAAAGCGTTTGGCCTCATCCGCGGCAAGCTGAGCGTTGGCATACTTCCGCTTGCTGACGACTTCCGCGTAATAGATCTGCACCACCGTTGCCACTAAACCGCGCTCCGCAACCTCAGCCTTTGCCCGCGCTGCGGCAGCCGCTGCCGAGGTGCGGCTGTAATCGGCGAATTGCGCCCCGCTGATCGTCTCGTGCGCATTGCCCTGACTCACATACTCGTGAACGGCGTTGTTGGCGATATATCGCGGAGTCGAAGTGCCGGTTCCTTCCGTGTACAGATATTCCGTGTTCTCGCTCACGCTAGGCAGTAGCGCTGCCCGTGCCTGCACATGATCCTCATGCGCGATTCCCGCCTCTGTAAGTGCAGAACGATAACTTGAATCGAGCTTGCGCGCGCGCTGCAGCGCGTCCTGCAGGGTGATCACAACTGGAGCTTGAGAATCGGGCGCTACGGTCGCTTGAGCAATGGGAGGCGCGGCCACTGGAGCACTACCCTGCTGTGCCGCTGCGCTCACAATCGCCAACATTACTCCGACTATCACCGTTGCAATCCTCATCTCCTCAGCACCCTCCTTATATATACCCACATCCAGCGCAAGATTATTGCAGACTCTCCGCCGTGCCACCGAGCCGCGGGGATCGCACGCCTCCGCCTGTGGTTTTCCGAGTCGGAGCGATGCACAAGGTCATTCCGTTGGCCCGTCTAGAACATCGGAACCGACTGGGAAGCATTTTGCGTACCCGTACGAAGATGAACGACCACGCGAACATAATCGAAGGCGGATGCTGTTCAACCTCACGGCGACGGTGGTCCGAAGATCGCCCGCAAATACCTCATCATTGCCGTAATCATTGAGATCATTGCAATTATTCTCACGATTCATCGTCTTCTTTGGAGGTAAGCTTTGAGCCGAGTACAGACTGCCGACAACGGAAGCTTCACCGAGGAGCATCCATGAGCACACTCAAACGCCAAGCGCGCATCGCAGGGCTCCTCTATCTAACACTGATGACCGCTCCCCTGCGCCTCATTTACATTCCCAGCCATTTGTTTGTCGCCAACAGCGCGAGCGCCACCTCGGCGAACATCGCTGCCCATGAAACACTTTTCCGGCTCGGCATGCTCAGCGACCTGATCACGGCGACGATGGGCATTTTCCTCACACTGGCACTCTACCGTCTATTCAAGGGAGTGGACGAAGGGCTCGCCCGTCTTGTCGTGATCCTCGGCGCGCTGGTGGTTACGCCCATCTACTTCTTTAATACAGTCAATGACGCCGCTGCGCTGCTCCTCGCCCGCGGCCCAGACTTCCTGTCGGTGTTCGACAAGCCGCAGCGCGATGCACTCGTGATGGTCTTCATCCGCATGCACGGCCAGGGCGTACTCGCCAACGAGGTGTTCTGGGGACTCTGGCTGTTCCCTTTCGGTCTGCTGGTCTACAAATCGCGATTCATTCCGCGCACCCTGGGCGTCTGGCTGATGCTCAACTGCGTTGCCTATCTGGCGACCAGCGTTACCGGCATCCTGTGGCCGGCGTATGAACAGCGAGTTTCAAATTGGGTATTTCCACTCATGTTCGGCGAACTCGCAATCATGCTGTGGCTGATCATTGTAGGAGCGAAGGAGAGACAGCCGTTGGCCACGGCCGCGGCGTGATTCTTATTCCCGAACGGGAACCGAAAGGTTACAGGCGCTCGAGTATTTGTAAGTTGTTGATTTTCATTTCGAAGAATCTATCTCCAACAGGCTCTCAGGCTATGCCGGTTTCTCCTGTCCGCGGTTTCCCCAAACTACGGGGCGACGGGTGCCTCCGCCATTCCCGCGCAGCTGAAAATATTTGCGCGCGAAAAACCTTTCACTTCATCTCGTCCCAAAAAGATACTGATACTCAGTAGCGTTCACGCGATTGCTCTTCTGTGCCGGCTCGTAACCGCTTGCGTATCCACTCCTTCGCAGCGCTCAGCAAAAACTCAATTACAGAAGCGAACGCTGTTTTCTCTTTGGACTTCAGAGTGCATACGAACGTCATTATGGGGCACGTGATAGGGGTAGCTGCACTCGTCAACAAGAAGAAGGTCTTTAAATTTAGAGCCGGAATTTACGCCAGCCTTCTAGCAGGGCTGGTCTGCGGGCCTTCAGCTGTGGCGCCGGCGTTTGCACAAGCCAACGTCGTAGGCCAATGGCGGACGCTGCCTACGACGATGCCAATCAATCCAGTTCACATGGCAATGCTCCGGACAGGCAAGGTTCTGGTTGTCTCCGGCTCGGGAAATGTGCCTTCGAACACCAACTACCAGGCGGGCATTTGGGATCCTGCAACCGACACGGTTACGACTCAACCCATCGCATGGGACATGTTCTGCAACGGCATGGTCATCCTGCCCGATGGGCGACCATTCGTGGTTGGCGGAACGGTGGCTTACGATCCATTTCTTGGATACTCCAAGACCGCTGCTTACGATCCCTCCAGCGGGCAATTCACCGATCTTCAGACAATGGCGCATGGACGCTGGTACCCGACTGCCACCACGCTGGGCGACGGCACCGTGATGGCCTTCTCAGGACTGAATGAATCCGGTCCAACGAATACTGCTGTAGAGATCTATACCGTGGGTTCGGGCTGGAGTCAGGAATATCCGGCGGGTTGGACTCCTCCTTTATATCCGCGGCTGCACCTGCTCCCAAATGGAACCGTCTTTTACTCCGGACCTACCGATGGATCAATGCTCTTTGATCCGAGCACACACGCCTGGTCCTTTGTTGCATCGACGAATTACACCTCCGGTCGAACTTATGGCTCTTCAGTGCTGCTGCCGCTTACACCGGCGAACGGATATCGCCCTCGGGTAATGATCTTCGGTGGGGGAAATCCGGCAACAGCGACAACCGAGATCATCGATCTGTCTGCCGCGAGTCCAAGCTGGCAATGGGGACCTCCCATGTCGCAGCCGCGCATTGAGATGAATGCAGTGCTGCTGCCGAGCGGAAAAGTTTTGGCTCTGGGGGGCTCAACCAACGACGAAGACGCCACGACGGCGAGCCTGAATGCGGACCTTTTCGACGCCGATGGAAGCAGTATGACGTCGGCGGGTCAGAACGCCTTTCCCAGACTGTACCACTCAGTGGCGCTGTTGCTGCCCGATGCTACCGTGCTGGTCGCCGGAGGCAATCCCACTCGCGGAACTTATGAACCGCATATGGAGATCTATTCGCCCGCTTATTTGTTTGCCGCGGACGGATCACTCGCTCCCCGGCCCGCAATTACCAGCATCTCTCCTGGAGTAATCGGGTATGGCAGTACGTTTCAGGTGCAGTCGCCCGATGCGGCATCGATTTCCTCGATCGTGTTAGTTCGAGCTGGAGCAGTTACCCACGCTTTCGACATGGACCAAAGAGTCGTGGGAATGTCCTTCACCGCGGCAAATGGGATCTTAACTGTAACTGCGCCTCCGAACGGCAACATTGCTCCTCCTGGTTATTACCTTCTCTTTGTGCTGAATGCAGCCGGGGTGCCTTCGATCGGCAGCTTTGTGCAGCTTTCTGCGTCGGCTCAGCCGGTGGGTGATTTCTCAATTGCCACGTCACCTGCGTCTCAGACGGTTGTAGCCAGCATGGCGACAACTTACACGGTCACGATTAGTGCTATTTCGGGATTTACCGGTACTGTGAATTTGAGTGTGAGCGGGCTGCCCGCGGGGGCGACGGCGAGCTTTAATCCCGCTTCGATTTCTGCTGCAGGCTCGAGTACGCTGACCGTTAATACGAGCCTGACAACGCCTTTGGGCAACTACCCTTTGGCGATTACAGGGGCAAGCGGGGGAACGTCGCACAGCACGAATACAAATTTGTCCGTGATTGGAGCGCCTGCGCCGCCGAAAATCGGACTTTGATTGAAGTAGCGGAGGATTTGTTTCGAAGCTGCGACATGAGCGATTTATTTTTCGATCAAAGGTGCCACGCAATGGCCATCTCTCGGAGAACTCTACTTAGCGCATTCGGGACGACTGCGGTAGCTGCAGCGATGCCGCAAACTCTGCGAGCCTTTTCCCGGATCACGAATGCCGGCGATAGCCCAGAGACCGGATCGCGAGTGATCCGGCTCGACAAAAACGAAAACCCATATGGGCCTGCCGACAATGTGGCTGCCGCGCTGCGGTCGGGACTGCAGATTGCCAACCGCTTTCCCGAAATTGAACTCGAGGCTCTGACAAAGCGAATCGCTGACGTTCACGGCGTGCAGCCGGAACAGGTAATCATCGGTTGTGGCTCAACAGAAATTCTGTCCATGTGTTCTCGCGCGTTTCTCACGCCGCAATCGAAATTACTGATGAGCACACCGGGATTTGAACCGATCGCGGACTATGCGCGAGCCGCCGGAGCCTATGTGCAGATGGTTCCGCTGGCAAAAAACTACTCCAATGATTTAGCTTCGATCGCGCAACAATCTTCAGCCGCCGGTCTGGTGTATATATCGAACCCACATAATCCGACCGGCACAATCAATCCCCGCCAGAATATCGAGGCATTCATTCGCGCATTACCGGCGCACACGTACATCCTTATCGATGAGGCCTATCATCATTACGTGACGCCATCCTCGAGCTACGCTTCGTTCATCGATCATCCTATGAACGATCCGCGCGTTATCGTGACGCGTACTTTTTCAAAGATTTACGGCCTGGCAGGCATGCGGATCGGCTATGGAATCGCGGCAGCGCAGACCGTCAAGCGGATCGGGGTCTATCGTTTGCACGAAGAAGTGAATGTCAGCGCAGCCCGTGCCGCGAGAATCGCATTCGAAGCCAACGACCATGTTCAAACATGTGCGCAGCGCAATACCGACAATCGCCAGGAATTTTGCAATCAGGCCAATGCCCGCATGCTGCGCTGGATCGATTCGCAGACCAATTTCGTTTTGCTGAACGCAGGCAGGAACGGTCTCGAAGTGAGTGAACATTTCCGGCGGAATAACATCCTGCTCGCATCGGGATTTCCATCGATGGAGAACTATGTTCGCGTGACTGTAGGCTCGCCTGAAGAAATGAAAGAGTTCTGGCGAGTCTGGGACCTCATGCCGCAGCACGCGATGGCTATGTAGATCTATTCGACACTGGCGAGTAAGCGGGAAACCGGGAAAACCGGAGACAGTCCCCGCCCCCGGTTTTCCGACAGGCTCTCAGGCTGCTCCCATGTTCCCTACTCTTCCGGCGAACTTCGTTGGTGATCGACTAACTTGTCAACCTGTGGAGCGACACATCAATCATTTTCACCGTTCCTGCTACAGGGATCTCAGGACTGTTGAACGTTGTGGTCGCGCCTAGCATGAACAGTAGTAATGCCGTCGTATTCACAGTTACATCGCAACCGCTACCCAGTCCGTGGCTCGATGCGGATGTGGGAGTCGTTAGTCTCGCGGGGGGCGGCTCATACGCCGGCGGAGCCTTTACTGTTAGCGGATCTGGGTCTTCGATTTGGGGCACCAAAGATGCATTTCATTTCGTATACCAGCCGCTCGCAGGGGATGGATCGATTACTGCGCGAGTGAGTAGTCTGCAAGGATCCGCGGGTTATCCGGATGTAGGAGTAATGATCCGTGAGTCATTGCGGGCAGACGCAATTAACGCGATGCTGTATTACTATCCGAACTCTGCCTACTTCGATGATCGGCCGTCTACAGGAGCGAGCACAAGCTCGAATATGGGCGGCGCAACCCCGCCACGTTATCCGTACTGGGTGAAGCTGGTCCGCACGGGTAGCACGTTCACAGCGTACAACTCTCCAGATGGTTCCACGTGGACGCAAGTTTCGACTCCCACAAACATCAGCATGGCCCAGAATGCCTTGATTGGACTGGCGGTCTGTGGCACCAGTTATCTGGAGACGGCGACCTTCGACAATGTTTCAGTAATCATCGGTACCAGCCCGTATATTTCGGGTATCTCTCCGCTGAGCGCGGGAGTCGGAGCCACGGTCACCATCGCCGGATCGAACTTCGGTGCCACGCAGGGCGCCAGCACGGTGCAACTGAACGGTGCAAACGCGAGCGTAGTGAGCTGGAGCGATACGCAGATCATTGTCACGGTACCGGCGGGAATCACGGCTGGCGCGGGCCCCGTTGTCGTGACCGTAAACTCGATTGCCAGTAACTCGAACGTACAGTTCACAGCGATTAATCCGGTGCTGAACAGTCTTGCGCCGCCCTCTGCTGCAGTCGGAGGTACGGTCACGTTGACGGGAACCGGGTTTGGAAGTGCCACAAACCAAGTGATGTTTGGCGGTGTACAGGGAAACATCGCCTCCTGGAGCACTACCAGCATTCAAGTTACTGTGCCGAGCGGAGCGACAAGCGCGCCGGTATCGGTGGTGATCAACGGATTTTCCAGCAATGGGTTGCCGTTTACCGTCGAAGGCCAGCCGAACACCGCGTCGGTGTTTCCCAATATGGGAACTGTGGGATCGACGGTCACAATCTCGGGCAGCGGCTTTGGAGCCAGCCAGAGCACGAGCACGGTGAATTTCAATGGCGTAAACGCCACAGTCACAAGCTGGAGCGATACGGAAATTGAGGCCACGGTTCCGGCAGGAGCAACTACGGGTCCGGTAGGCGTGACGGTTGCCGGACTACGCGGGACGGCCGCGCCATTCACCGTAACCTCTGACGTGCAGTTGACCGACTCGGCAGGAAACGTGACCGACTACACCTTCTCCATGCAAGGCGGAACGTGGCACACGATCGCGTCGCAAGGCTCGGGATGTTCAAGTTGCACAGTGCGCGGTGTCACGCAGCAGGACTATGACAGCTCGGGGAACATGCTGGATGAGACCGACGCGCTCGGGCACAAGGTCAGTTACACCTACGACGGGAACAGCAACATGCTCTCTCAGTCGGAACCGCTGGATGCGAACACGACGGTAGGTTGGACTTACACCTACAACAGCTTCGGTGAGGTGCTCGCGGCGACTGATCCGTTGGGCAATGTGACCACGAATACGTACGACACGCATGGCAATTTGCTGACGGTAACAACCCCGAAGCCGGATGCGAATACTGCAGCCAGCGTAACCACCTTTGCCTACAACTCGCTAGGTGAGCTGACGACGATCACCGATCCGCTGAATCATGTGACCACGCTGACCTATACCGCTGCGGGGTTGATCCACACGATTACGGACGCGCAGAACAACGTCACCACTTACGGCTACGATGCGCATGGCAACCGAACGTCAGTCATCGATGCCATGAGTAACGAAACCGACTTTGCCTACGATGCGGGCGATCGGCTTACCACCATCACCTATCCCGACCACACCACAACCGGCTTTGGCTACGATTACCGAGGTCGCCGTACTTCGGTGACGGACCAGAACGGGAAGACGACGACGTATGCTTACGACGACGCTGACCGGCTCACGTCGGTCACCGACGCGGCCAACCACGTGACGCAGTACGCCTACGACGACGAGAACAACCTGGTCAGCATTACCGATGCGAACAACCACATCACGTCGTTCCAGTACGACCAGTTTGGGCGCGTGAAAGAGACCGACTTCCCGTCCGGCCACGCAGAAAGCTACATCTATGACCCAATCGGCAACCTGATCACCAAGACTGATCGCAACGGGAACGCCATCACGTATGTTTACGACGCGCTGAATCGGCTGACCCACAAAGGTTATCCGGATTCCACAGCAGTGGATTTCGTTTACGATCTTGTCGGCAAAATCAAAAGCGCGACCGATCCAACCGGCACCTACGGCTTCGCCTACGACAACATGGGCCGGCTCATTGGCACGACAACGCAGTACACGTTCTTGCCCGGAAACACCTACACAAACTCCTACACCTACGACGCCGCCTCGAATAGAACCGGATTCACCGCCCCGGATGGCAGCACGAACACATACGCTTACGACACTCTTAATCGGCTCAGCACGCTAACGAACTCGCTCACAGGCCAGTTCGGCTTCGGCTACGACACACTGAGCCGTAGGACGTTACTCACACGGCCCAACGGAGTGAATACGTCCTATTCGTATGACTCGCTCTCGCGCCTGCTAAGCGTGCTGCACCAGAATGGAGCTACGACCATTGACGGAGCCACCTACACGCTCGACAGCGCCGGCAACCGCACCAGCAAACAGAATTGGCTCAACCGGATCACCGAGACCTACACCTACGATCCGATCTACCAGCTCACGCAAGTGGATCAAATCGTAAATGGAAACCAGAGTACGACCGAGAGCTACAGCTACGATGCGGTTGGCAACCGCCTCTCATCGCTGAACGTTGCGAGCTACTCGTACAACAATACCAACCAGCTAACTTCATCGGCAGACGGCTATAACTACACTTATGACGCAAACGGCAATACGCTCACAAAGACGAACAGCAGCGGGACCACAACCTACGGATGGGACTTTGAGAACCACCTGACAAGCGTGACCCTGCCGAATGGCGGCGGAGTTGTCAGCCTCAGATACGATCCCTTCGGCAGACGAATTTACAAATCGTCATCACTCGGTACCTCTATCTTCGCCTACGATGGCGACTACCTCATTGAGGAGGCAAACTCATCCGGCGCAGTGGTCGCCCGCTACGCCCAAGTGATCTACAGCATCGACGAACCAATGACGATGCTGCGAGACGGAGCGACTAGTTTTTACCATCAAGATAGCCTCGGCTCAATCACGTCCGTCAGCAGCACGGCGGCAGCGTTGGCACAAACCTACGCGTTCGATTCGTTCGGGAACCAAGCTGTGTTTAGCGGCTCACTAACCAACTCATTCCGGTACGCAGCGCGTGAGTTCGACACCGAATCGAATCTCTACTCTATGCGTGCCCGGTATTTCGATCCCGTCACTGGAAGATTCATTAACGAAGATCCCATTGGGTTTGCAGGGATGCAGGCCAATTTTTACGCTTATGTAGGGAACGATCCTATCGAATTCGCGGACCCATTTGGTCTCAGGCCGCTCACAGATTGTGAGAAGCAAAAGCTAGCTCCCTATATTCCGAAGATTGACTTGGACAAGGCTGATCTACACGATGGGAAGGTCCCGTGGTATCTGGGCAAAGGCTACGATGGTATAACCAGGGGCAACAACATCTATTTCCGCCCCGATGTCTATGATCCATCGACCGTCGCTGGCTTGGCGCTTTTGGGCCATGAATTGGTTCACGTAGGGCAATACCGGCATGGATTGACTTGGCTGAAGTACTTAAACGCGTCGAGGCATGGATACGACAAGAATCCATATGAAGCACCGGCGAATGACATGCAAAACAAAATTAACAAAGAATTGAAGACGGGCTGTGGAGGATGTTCACAACCATGAGTATTCGACTGATCTTAGCCTTTGCCTGCCTGCTGCTAGTGATTGGGTGCGAAGAGCATGACTTGGAGCAAAAATTCTTCAAACAGCCCGCAGCGACCAGATTGGAGCGAATGCGTCAATACCCCCTTGCCGATCAGTATAAGATTTTCCGATACGGAAACGACAAGCGAGAACCGCCGGCTATGTCATTAGCCGACCCGATAGCAGAGAGAGGAGCAGCAGCCATCCCCTTTCTGTTGGACCAACTTAATTCCCATCCAGACGACATAACCCTCAGAGACATCCTTTTGATTTTTGAGACAATGGCGACTTCCAAGAGCTACGACGTAGCGGCCGATGCCAGCCTGATGAAAACACTTACTTCTAGAGTTGTGTCAATGAAGGACACGCAGTGGCAAGACAACTGCCGAAACATGCTGCAACGGATCAAGGACTCTAAATAAAACGAGTAGATGGAAAATCGGGGACAGCCTGGGCAAATCGGGGGCAAATCGGGGACGGGCAAATCGGGGACGGGCAAATCGGGGCAAATCGGGGGGCAAATCGGGGACAGCCTGAGAGCGTGTCGGAGATAGATCCACGGAAATACTTTACTGAATTGGTAAACTCCGTAATATGGCCTTGTGAACAAACGCTTTCGCGTCTGTGATCTCAATCAAGCGTTCTTACTGCCTCCATCTCTGCAGGAATGGCTGCCCGAGGATCACTTGGCTCGGTTCGTGGCCGACGTAAGCAACGAGTTAGATCTGTCGGCCATTTACAGGGAGTACGAGCGCCACGATGGTCGTGGGCTCTGGGCCTATCATCCGCTTTTGCTGACTCGTCTGCTGGTGTACGGGTACAGCATCGGTATGACGAGTTCGCGTGGGATAGAGAAGGCTACTTATGACAACGTAGCGTTCCGCTACTTGGCTGCCGATCAGCATCCCGACCATGA